>JALTMC010000046.1 GCA_027005175.1 Myxococcales bacterium | reverse complement strand
GTTAAAGGGCTCTGCAATATATAGATTGCCGCTTTGGTCGATAGTTATGCCTCTTGGAGAATTGAACATCGCAGAGATCTTTGAACCATCTTTAAATCCAGAAATACCACTGCCTGCGACAGTTGTTACATTTCTGTTTCCATCGACTTTGCGAATTCGATAATTTACAGAATCAGTGACGTAAATATTACCACTTTGGTCCACAGCCACCTTTCGAGGAAATCGAAAGGCACCTGCTCCACCCTGATTACCGCTCATCCCTGAGCCAGCAATTGTTGAAACACAGCCTACTGGACTTTCATCGACAAGACCGTTGCAATTGTTATCCCTGTTATCACAGCTCTCAGTGCCACGATAAGCAGAGGAGTACGCTTTGTAATCGGAGTCCGTACAAGGCTGCCATTTTCCCGCAATACACTTGCGTTTCGAGCTTCCGGCACAAACTCCCTTTTGCTTCACACAGAGAGGACCTCCGCGTGGGTTGTTATCGGGAACTCCGTCACAATCATCATCTTTGTTATTGCAATCTTCAACGGTGGGAACAACCTCTCCCACACATGCTGACCAAGCACCATTGTTACAAGTCTGAATACCACCTTTACAAGGGCTTTTGTTTTGGGTAGATGCTGGTCCTGTATAACAGGGGCGAGTTGCACCCTGTGTCTTGCAAGATGAACCCCCGAGTACGATTTTTCGAATACGATGATTGCCAAAATCTGCAATCAAAAGATTACCCCGACCATCCAGAGATATTCCAAATGGGGAAAAGAACTTGGCAGACGATGAGGGACCATCTTGAAAGCCTTTTTGGCCACTTCCTGCAAGAGTTGTGACATTGCCTTTTGTATCGATCTTGCGAATTCGATGGTTGCCAGTGTCCGCGATATAAAGAGTTCCTTTCGCATTCATCGCGATGCCCCTTGGACTCCTGAACATGGCAGTCACTGCCGGACCGTCCTTGTATCCACCTCTCTGAAACCCCAAAGGACCAGAGCCAGCAATCGTTGTCACATTGCCTTTTGTATCGATCTTGCGAATTCGATGGTTCGCCATATCTACCACAAAAATAGAGCCAAACGTATCAACAGCCACTCCCGTAGGAAAATTAAAGAGAGCGGATGCGGCAGGCCCATCTTTGTAACCACCACCTTGCATACCCGTTGCACCACTACCTGCAACAGTCGAAACCTGTCCAGAAGAATCGATCTTGCGAATACGATGATTCTCGGCATCAGCAACATAGAGATTATCCTTCGAGTCGATCGTCAATCCATAAGGAGAATAAAAGCGGGCCGACACTCCCAGTCCATCCTGAAAGCCAGGCTGACCACCTCCTGCAAACGTAGTCACATTCCCTGCTTTGTCTATCTTTCGGATTCGATGATTGTTGAGATCCACGAGATAGAGATTCCCCTTGGAATCAAGAGCCATCCCAAAACCACCGGCGAACATCGCAGTTGTCGCGGAGCCATCCTTATAGCCTCTTTGTCCACTTCCTGCGAACGTAGTCACATTTCCTGCTTTGTCTATCTTGCGAATTCGATTGTTATCGAAGTCAGAAACATAGATATCACCATTCGTACCCGTGATAACTGCCGTAGGACCTGAGAATTTTGCAGAGGAAAAAGAACCATTCTGAAAGCCCTTACTACCAGAACCTGCAAGAGTCGTAACACAGTTGAGAAGACCTTCATCGATCCGGCCATTGCAGTTATTATCTTTACCATCACAGACTTCAATAGCCTTATAACTCGAAGAATGACGTTTGTAAACAGCTTCCGTACAAGCTACCCATGTACCATTTTTGCACTGGGGATTCTGTGGTTTGGCACCTCTGCAAACACCTTTTTGGTTGGAACAGTGAGTGGGACGATCGGTTGAATTATCATCGATCTTTCCGTTACAATCGTCATCTTTTCGATTGCAGATCTCCTTCCTGGGAGAGACCTCCCCAGTACAAGTGGTCCATAGCTTGTTGATACAAGTTTGGGTGCCTGCTTTGCAGGGAGAATTACATTGATAACTTCCATCAAATTGCCGCACACAACCACTCTTGCCACCGAAACAGCTGCGAAAAAAAGTATCGATAACACCGTCACAATCGTTATCTCTGCCGTCACAAAGTTCGGGAGAAGGTTTGCCTGGAATAGCACCACACTCTGTGCCAAATCCATCTTTCTTGCAGACAATGAACCCTGATTTTTTGCACTCACCTTTGCCAACACTACATATTGAACCTAGGTCCGAAAACCCTTCATCCACTTTTCCATCACAGTTATTATCTTTTCTATCGCAGATCTCGGCACTCGGACGCTGTTCCCCTCGGCAGGAGGTCAACTTTCCAGAGACACAGCTTTGCGTACCAGCCTTACAGGGGGCCACGCATCGATAGCGACCATCTGCCTGTTTTTGACAGCCCGTTGCCCCTGTAAAACACTCTTGATTTTTGATGTCATCGATTTTACCATTGCAGTCATCATCTTTGCCGTTACATACCTCTGAAGAGGGGACAATGTCACCCCGGCATGTCCCCCACTTTCCGGCATGACAAGTCTGTGTTCCTCCCTGACATACACCATAGCAGGCATATGTGTCATTGTTCTTTTGGCAACCCTTTGCCTTACTATAGCAAGAGCGCTCTAGCTTCTCATCGATCAAGCCATTGCAGTTATTGTCTTTGTTGTCGCAAATCTCTGCCTTACCGTTACCTTGCAAAGCATCACACTCTGTGCTAGAGCCATCTTTTTTACAGATATATTTGCCTGTTGTTTTGCAACCACCTGTTCCCACCGAACACACCTTCCCTAACGTACTGTAATCTTCATCGGCTTGACCATCACAATCATCGTCAATTCCGTTACAACGCTCTTGTTGGGGTAAAACTTCACCCGTACATGCATCCGGATAGGTTGCTCGGTCTGTACAGATCTTGAAGCCCGAACGACAGGGGCCAATACACTTGTAGCTACCATCTCCCTGCTTTTGACAACCTTTGTCACGAGAGAAACAGGATTTCTTGTTGCCGGGTTCACATTTTTGATTGGGATCGCAACCAAGATCTTCGTCCACTTTGCCGTCACAGTCGTCGTCTTGTGTGTTACAGACTTCTTTTGTGGGAATCACAAGCCCCTTGCATTCGCCCCATGTCCCATCTTTCGTACAAGTCTGCGTTCCCTCTCGGCAGATCCCTTTGTTCCTGGTTGCAGGGTCAACTTTTTTTGGATCAGCATAACATTGTTGTGTGTCTTTTGGTTTACAAATACACTCCTCGTCAGCATAGTCTTCTTTGCCGTCACAATCATTGTCCACACCATCGCTACAAAGGATTGGTCCTGTCTCATGAGGAGCAGGTTTAATAGGAATGCAGTCACCCCATCGACGACTTTTTTCAAGACCAGCAGGTTCACAGATTCGAGTTCCATCACTGCACCTGTCCCGCAACACCGGAGGGATCTTACAAAGTCCTTCACGACCAGGAACAGGACAGGGCTGACGTAAAACAGAAACACAGATCTTTTTGATGCAACGACCTGTATACTTTTGATTGTTGCACTCGCACTTCTCTCGACAGGCACTGCCATTGGGATCGATGGTGCTCCGACCATAACCACCCTGACACAGAGATGGAGGGGGAGCACAATGAACACTACACAAGCTCGCAACCAACAAAAAAGAAGCTATATTTACCAAAGAGATCCGCATCATTATCCCCTTATTATCCCCGGCACTGGCCTGTGTACTCTAATGGATGTTCACCCCATCATAGTCTCCGTTATGGTACGATCTTTCGGATACGATGACCACCAGTATCTGACACAAAGATATGATTCGCACGATCGACAACAACTCCTACTGGGAAGAAGAAACGAGCTGTCTTAATGGGGCCATCTTGAAAACCTTCTTTGGAACCAGCAACCGTTGTCACATTACCTTTTGTATCGATCTTACGAATACGACGTCCCACTCCATCTGCAACATAAAGATTGCCTTTGGAGTCGAGCGCTATGCCTGCAGGAGCCTGAAACTGTGCAGACAGCCCTGGACCATCTTTGGTGCCGTACTGACCTGTGCCAGCGATCGTCGTCATATTACCTTTTGTATCGATCTTGCGAACTCGACGATTGAGGGTAGTAACATAAATGTTCCCACCCGAGTCAACAGCGATACCCTGGGGTCTCTTGAGTTGGGCGATCGTCACGGGACCATCTCGATAGCCTTCTATCGTTCCAGCCACCGTCGTCACATTACCGTTTGTATCGATCTTTCGAATACGATGATTTTGATCATCAGCAACATAGACATTGCCTTTGCCATCCACTGCCACACCTTTCGGCCAGTTGAATCTCGCAGATGTGCCCAAGCCATCTTGATTTCCGGGTATTCTGTTCCCAGCCAAGGTTGAGACATTACCCTTGGAGTCTATCTTGCGGATACGATGATTATATTGGTCCGCGACATAAACATTGCCTTTGCTATCAACAGCCACTGAACTTGGGTTACGAAAACGAGCAAGGGTCGCAGACCCATCCTGATAACCGGCCTTTCCGCTACCTGCGAATGTGGTGACATTACCCTTGGAGTCTATCTTGCGAATACGGCTATTTATTGTATCCGCAACATACACATTGCCATAGGTATCGATAGCCACGCCTGTGGGACCATTGAAAAGAGCAATCGCACCAGGGCCATCCTTAAACCCCCCAGAATCAGGACCAATCGGCCCCGGCTTTGTGCTTCCAGCGATAGTAATGACACAGTGAGAGACATTTTCATCGATCAAACCATTGCAGTTGTTGTCTTTTGTATCGCATACCTCGGTACTGCTATAGGCAGAGGAGTGACGTTTGTAATCAGCATCTGTACAGCTCTCCCACGCCCCATTTTTGCATTGTGGATTCTTATGCTTTGCCCCCTTGCAAAGACCTTTTTGCTTGGAACAAAGAGTTGGGATATCTGTCAGATTATCATCGGTCTTGCCGTTGCAATCGTCATCTTTTCCATTGCAGATCTCTTTCGTAGGCTGTTGCTCTCCTTTGCAGATACCCCATTGACTGAGAATACAAGTCTGTTTACCGACCTTACAGGGAATATTGCATTGGTAAGAACCATCAGACTGTTGTATGCAACCACGAGTTCCTTTGTAGCAAGAGCGAACAAAGTTATCGATCACGCCATCACAATCGTTGTCTTTGCTATCACAACGTTCGGCGGTTGGCTTACCCGGTGAAACATCACATGTGGTTCCAAATCCATCTTTTTTACAGATGCTTTTTCCTGTTCGCAGACATTCCCCCTGCCCGGATTTACAAGCATCTCCCAGATTCTTAAAATCCTCATCAACAAGGCCATCACAATCATCGTCCTTGCCATCACAGCGCTCTTTGGAAACAGGAACCACCTCTCCTTGACAGCCGCTCCATTTTCCTGCGTTGCACGTTTTTTTCCCTGTTTTGCAGGGAGTCATGCATTGATAACCCCCCCCACTTTGCTTACGACACCCCGAACTTGCAGAGAAGCATTCTTGTGTCAAAGCGTCATCAATCTTTCCGTTGCAGTCGTTATCTTGGCCATCGCAGATCTCAACGGTGGAATGGATCTCCCCACGACATGAACCCCATTGTCCTTTGTCACATTGTTGTTTGCCAGCACGACAGGTCCCTTTGCAGGCATATGAACCATTGCTTTGTTGACAGCCATTGAGTTTGGTATAGCAAGAGCGTTCGAGGTTTTCGTCAATCACGCCATTGCAGTTGTTGTCGATATTATCGCAAAGTTCGGGCTTACCATTACCCTTTGACGCACTACACTCTGTACTGGAACCATCCTTTTTACAGATGACTGTACCGCTTGTTTTGCATATACCTTTTCCCACCTCACATGCTCTTCCCAGCTCTTTGAAGTCTTCGTCAGTGAGGCCATCACAATCGTCATCAATACCATTGCAACGCTCTTGTTGGGGTACGATCTCACCCGAACATGCGTCAGGATAAACTTGTTTCTTGGTACACGTCTTTGTCCCGCTTCGACAAGGTTTAATACATTGATAGCTTCCATCTTGACGTTGACAGCCTTTACCTTTGGAGTAGCATGACTTGGTGTCTCCTTTGTGGCAAACTTCTTTTTCTTCACAATCCGGTAGGTCTTCATCGACTTTGCCGTCACAATCATCATCCTGAAAATTACAGGTCTCTGCTTTGGGTGAGACCTCCCCCTTACAATCCCCCCACTCGCCTTTGTCATCGCACAACCTCTCCCCTTTCCGACAATTCCCTTTTAAAGACCCGGTGTTGTCTTTGGTGCAGGGTTCTTTGGTTCCAGGCTTGCAGATACATTTCTCATCGGCATAATCTGTTTGGCCATCACAGTCATTATCTCGCCCATCACCGCACAGCTTGACTCCTTTCTCGTCAACTTTGGGATAGCGGATACAATCCCCCCACCGACCACTCTTTTTCAGCCCGGTAGGCTCACAGGTCCATTGCCCTTGACGACACCTTCCTTTAAGTTCAGGTGGATGTAGTTTTTCAGAGACAAGGCACTTTCCTATTTGACCGGGTGTTTCACAGGCTCCACGGGGAAAAGAAGAGCAAGTTCCCTTGATACACAAGCCTGTATAACCTTGGTTGTTGCATTCACACTTCTCTCGACAAGAGCTACCGTTGGGGTCGAGCGTTCCCTGTCCATACCCCTTTATGCATGAAGACTGAGGGGGTGCACAACTTATCCATAAGCTAGACAAACAAAGCAAGACAAGACCAAAAATCGCAGAAAACCTCTGCAAACAAAAGGCAACAACCGATCGTTTGTGTTGAGTTACAGTGAAATTTTGCTCGGGAAGTGAGGGTTGTTGCATCATGGTTTAACCTGCTCAAAGGTGAGAGAACGTACAAAAACAGCCTGTTGTATTCCAGCCAAAAAGCAGCGGTTTAACAACTTGAACACTTCAAATGCCATCCACGAGTAAGTTTGATTTCTTCCTAACCTATTGGTTCAACTTATCTGGTCGCCATGCTATGGTGTGATTCTCCGGATACGATGGTTATAAGAATCAGCGACATAAACATTGCCTTTTGCATCAACAACCACACCCGTCGGATAATTAAAGCGGGAAGTTAGAGAAGCCCCATCCTGGTAGCCACCGGGCTCAGCAATATCCAATCGACCAGAACCAGCAAGTGTTGAGACATTGCCCGCCTTATCGATCTTTCGAATGCGATGATTCGTAGAATCAGCAACATAAACATTGCCTATTGCATCAACGGCGATCCCAATAGGAGAAGCAAACATCGCAGTGGAAGGGGGACCATCCTTATAACCTCCTTGAGCAATGCCAGCCAAGGTCGTAACATTGCCTGTCTTGTCAATCTTACGAACTTGCCAAGTATCACTTACAAAAACAGAGCCAGCACGATCAACAACGATACCTGTGGGATGATTAAATTGGGCCGTAAGTGCGGGGCCATTTTTCCTGCCTCTGACCCCGCTTCCAGCAAAGGTTGAAACATGGCCTGCCTTGTCAATTTTACGAATGCGCCTGTTGAAACTATCAGCAACATAGAGATTGCCGAGAGAATCGAACGCCAACCCCCTTGGAAGAAAGAATTGGGCCGTTTTTGCAGGACCATCCTTAAATCCTCTCACGCTACTTCCAGCAAAAGTCGTGACATAACCGGAGATATCGATCTTTCGGATACGGCTGGCCCCTGTGTCAGTCACATAAACATTACCAGCACCATCGACAGCGACATCCGTAGGTTCTACGAATCGAGCTGTTTTCCCAGGTCCATCCTGATATCCCTGTTTACCGTCACCAGCGAGAGTTGAGACAACACCTTGAGGACTGATCTTTCGGATACGACGGTTGCGAGACTCAGCAATATAGAGATTGCCCTTGACATCCATGGCAATACCAATAGGCAGACGAAAGAGCGCAGATGCAGCCGGACCATCCAGGTAACCACCTCCAGGGCTAGCATTGGGAAGAGTGGACTCCGTGAGACCCGAACCTGCGATCGTGGAGACACATTTGGCCTGCCCTTCATCGATGGAGCCATCACAATCGTTGTCTTTCCCATCACAAGTATCTGTGGTGCGAAAGGCTGCAGAGTGTTTCTTGTAATCGGCGGCAGTACAGGCTTGCCAAATCCCCGCGACACAAGAGCGTCGGACGCTACCCACACAAACACCTTTTTGCTTGGCACAAAGAGCACCTTGCAACAGATTGTTATCACTTATACCATCGCAGTCGTCGTCTTTGTTATTGCATGTCTCTCCTGTTGGGACGACCTCGCCCGTACAAACCGACCAGATACGGTTGTTGCAGGTCTGTGTTCCACCTTTGCAAGGGCCTTTGTTTTGGGTGGATGATGGGCCGGTGTAGCAAGAGCGTTTTGCGCCTTGTGTGGTGCAAGTAGAGTCAACAAGCGTGATCTTACGGATGCGATAATTCCACAGATCTGCCACATAAACATTTCCGAGCTGGTCCACAGCAACATCAAGCAAAAAATCAAATCTAGCATTTGTGAGAGTACCATCAAGGAAGCCAGATGTGCCCACACCAGACACAGTGGAGACACGACCTTGAGGGCTGATCTTTCGGATGCGAAAGTTCTCGCGATCTGCCACATAGAGGTTGCCCGCTTGATCCACCGCCACTCCACTTGGCTTATTAAATCGAGCGGTGGTAGCGAGGCCATCCTGGAATCCCCCTCGACTGTCACCGGAAGGGCCACTTCCAGCCAAAGTGGTGACATTGCCTGCCCTATCAATTTTACGAATTCGATGGTTGTAAGAATCACCTATATAGAGGTTCCCCTTACCATCCATAGCGATCCCTGTGGGAAGGTCGAAGGAGGCTGTGCTCCCAGGACCATCTTGAAGGCCTCGTCGGCCCGTTCCTGCAAGAGTGGTAACGTAGCCTCCCACATCGATCTTACGAATTCGTTGATTGCCTCCATCGACAACATAGATAGTGCCACTTCGATCCACTGCAATTCCTACCAAATAGCCGAACATTGCAGATGTTCCAGGACCATCCTGATAACCATTTTGGCCAGTCCCTGCAACGGTTGTGACATTCCCTTGGGTATCGATCTTACGTACCCGGCGGTTGGTGGAGTCCGCAACGTAAAGAGAACCGAGGAGATCGATAGCAACTCCTGAAAGATTACCAAATCTTGCCTTTTTTGCGGGTCCATCCAGGTAGCCAGACTTCCCACTCCCCGCAAATGTGGTGACATTTCCAGATGTGTCGATCTTTCGAATGCGGGAGTTATCCGCCACATAGACATTGCCCTGTGGGTCTAGCACAAGACTTCCCGGACCAACAAATCTTGCTGATGTTGCGGGTCCATTCTGAAAGCCTTGTTGTCCACTGCCAGCAAGGGTTGTGACACAGTTGATCACACCTTCGTCTATTTTTCCATTGCAGTTATTGTCTTTGACATCACAGCTCTCTATCGCTTTGTAGAAAATGGAGTGAGCTTTGAAGTCGGCCTCCGCACAAAGACTCCATTTGCCATTTTTGCATTGGGGATTCTGTGGTTTGGCTCCTTTGCAAACCCCCTTTTGATTCGAGCATAGAGTCGGAGTATCCGTAGAATTGTCATCGATCTTGCCATTGCAATCATCATCTTTGTTGTTGCAGATCTCCTTGGCTGAGACCTGCTCACCTTTGCAGACCGTCCATTGATTACCCTTGCAGGATTGAGTGCCTGATTGGCAGGGGGAGGTGCATTGGTAAGAGCCATTACTCTGACGCACACAGCCCGTTCCCCCTGTATAGCAAGCGCGAAAAGCGTTGTCGATCACACCATCGCAATCGTTGTCTTTCCCATCACAAACTTCGGGGACAGGGTTGCCTGGTGCGACGCTACATTGAGAGCCAAAACCGCTCTTTTTGCAAACGATCGTGCCCGACTTCTGGCATTCTCCTTTGCCTACAACACACTTATTACCGAGAGTTTTAAACGTTTCATCCACTTTGCCATTGCAGTTATTGTCTTTGCCGTCACAGATCTCAGCAGAAGGAACAACAGAGCCCTGACAAGAGCCCCATTTCCCAGAGATACAGATCTTCTGACCCACTTTGCATGGCGAAGTGCATTGATAAACACCTCCCTTTCGTAGGCAACCCGCATTGGCACCAAAGCACTCTTGTGTGATGCCATCGTCTATGTTTCCGTTGCAATCGTTGTCTTTCCCATCACAGATCTCCAGAGAAGGGGTCTTCTCCCCGTAACAAGGTCGCCACTTCCCAGTATCACAGGTTTGTGTGCCAGCCTGACACTCACCATGACAGGCGTATGAATCGTTGACTTTTTTGCAACCACCCAGCTTTGTGTAACAAGGACGCTTGAGATTTTCATCAATGATGCCATTGCAATTGTTGTCGATGCCATCGCAACGTTCAGCCGTGCCATTCTCCCGCGAGACATCACACTCTGTGCTGGAGCCATCTTTTTTACAGACAAAGCGCCCACTCTTTTTGCAAGCCCCTGAACCCGCACTGCAAGGCTGTCCGAGTTGTTTGAAATCTTCGTCGGTCTGGCCATCACAGTCATCATCGGCACCGTTGCAACGTTCGGGCTCTGGTATAACTTCACCAGAACAAGCCTCAGGATAGACCAGCGTGTTGGTACACGTTTGGGTGCCAGCCCGACAGTTCCCTTTGCACTGATATGTCCCATTTTTTTGTAACAGACATCCTTTTGCAGGCTTGTAGCAAGGCTTGAAGTCTCCTTTCTTACACACTTCTTTTTCTTTGCAGCCAGGAATATCTTCATCGACCTTCCCGTCACAATCATCATCTTGAAGGTTACACCGTTCCTCTTGGGGAAGAATCTGCTTCTCACACGCCCCCCACTTGCCTTCTTTGGTGCACGTCTTTATCCCAACCTTGCAGTTTCCTTTGTTTTTGGTTTCTGGCTTGCCAGAATAACACTGCGCTGTTGCGCCAGGCTTACAGACACAACTGTCATCTCCATAATCAATTTTTCCATCACAATCATCGTCTTTATCATTACCACAACGCTCTGGCCCTTCTTCAACGGGAATGGGAGTAATCCCAATGCAATCGCCCCAGTTGCCGCTCTCCTTAAGCCCAACGGGCTCACACTTTCGCACACCATCGCGGCACTTTCCCCTCAGTTCCTTGGGGACCGCACAGTCTTCGTCTTGACCTGGAACATTGCATGGTTCACGAGAAACAGAGACACAAGTCCCCTCAACGCACAGACCTGTAAACTGTTGGTTGTTGCATTCACACTTCTCCCGGCAGGAGTTGCCATTCGGATTGAGTGTTCCCTGACCATAACCCCCCTTGCACAGAGACTGAGGAGGAGCACAACCCACTGTCCAACTCGTTAAGAAAAAGAGCACTAGACAGCGAGCTATATTTCGGAAAAAGAACATCGGACCACCCCAACACATCAATATCACAGGAGTTATCTTCACTTAAATGAACCGAAAAGGCAAGGCCGGAGTCTACCGAGGCATTGTGACAACGACTCCTCCCCTAAAGCAAGGCAAAGACCACATCTGACACATTTCATAAAACAGCAGGATCTCAGGCACTTAACAAATTCTCAACAAAAAAAACGAATTCTCTTTTCCGAGAATTATCTCTTGCGAGAAGACTCTTTCTCCTTTTCAAGAGCTGTTGACAACGTGGCAAAGAGGGGCCTACTGGCAGCTTCATCATGCTCTTTTTCAGGTTTCTCCTTTTCGAGAGAAGTTGACAACAAGGCAAAGAGGGGCCTATTGACGAAAGCTCTTCCAGCGTCGTCTTGCATGCCTTGCCTGCTTACGACTGGCGGTGGTTCCATAATAACGCCGCAGTTTTCGAAGATTTCGTTTGTATAGAACAAAGTCACGGCAGGGAGAGCGAGAACCTGCGATATATCCCTTCCCAAAAGGCTGCTGAAGAAATGCAACACTGTAGTGAAAGTAGTTGCAGCCACACCTTTGAGCACAGGAACGCCCTACCTTGTAGAAATCACCAACATTGCAAGTCCTGTTCGAGCCATCCGAAGCAAACATCGAAGGCATTTTTGATGAGCCATGAAGACGCTCAAAGGTTCGCTGGACGCAGCGTTTGCATGTTGTGAAGCTCCCCTTTGCAGCACATCGACGCCAACGTGAAGAGCGTAGAGAGATCCTTCGTCGCGTGTTGTTGTTCGCCTTCCGACGTATGGGACGACTCTTCTTTACGCGAAGCCTGGGCTTCGACAAACGGAGCTTTGTCGGTTGCCATCGTTCTTTGGAGCGGGTGACGGGAGGTTGAACTCGTCGAGAGACAGGAGATTGTCTCTGGTTCTCTCGTGTATGTGGTAAAGGAGCCACGCCATGTGCCCTCCCTTTTGGCAAAACGTTAGATGTTTGTTGGTTTCGAGAAAAAAGAGACTCCAAAAAATAGGCTCCGAAAACGCCCACTACTACAAGAATCCACAGAACATGAAAACCCTTGCCCAATCCCTTCGCTGTCACTTCTGAGACGGGAGAGTACTGCGGATGGGGTGTCGAGACGGGTGAGTGCTGCGGATGGGGTGTCGAGACGGGTGAGTGCTGCGGATGGGGTGTCGAGAGTGAAGCACTCTGAGCGGCGTTTCGGGGTGGGATAGAAACGGAGACCGTTTCGACCCTTTTTCCATCCGGTATTCTTGTGGGAGCAGCACTTAACTCATTCGAAACATTGGTGGGAAGAGACCATGCAGGAGAAGACTCACTTTCTGAGACTGCAGAGGGGACATGACGCTGTCTTGTGAATTCAGCCTCTGGCAAAGACTGAAAGAATGTCTCAAGGGCCTCAGAAAACTCCTGGCAGCTCTGGTAACGCTCTTCCCGATTTTTGCTTGTGGCTTTAAGAATAATATCTTCCAGTTCTGCTGGAATGTCAGAGGTCAACTCACGGGGAGGAGTCATGGAGCCAACACAATGCGCCATAATAATATTAATGGCAGAGTCCCCGACATAGGGGAGGTAGCCTGTCGCCATCTGGTAGAGGATAATCCCCAAAGCGTATATATCAACGCGAAGATCGAGAGCTTTGTTGTCGGTGGCGGCTTCGGGAGCCATAAAATGAGGAGTTCCCAGGATAGCTCCTGTCTTGGTTTTGTGACTACCATCATCGAGCAACTTCGCGATGCCAAAGTCCATCACTTTAATAACCTCAAGTCCCCCTGTTTTCTCCAGGAGTATATTGGAGGGTTTGAGGTCTCGATGAATCACTTGACGCTCATGAGCATATCCAACAGCTGCAAGGATGGGATGCATGAACCTCTGTATCTCGGAAAAAGATAATATCTTCTGTTTTTTGAGATAGTGACCAAGCTCCTCTCCTTCCACCCAGTCCATTGCCATGCCAAGAATTCCATCCTCGGAGATCAGGTCAAAGACACGGATCATATTTGGATGCTGGAGTCGAAACTGGATCTTTGCCTCTCGCTTAAATCGAAACGCAACATCCTCTCTGCGAGCCAGCTCAGCAAAGAGCACCTTGACCGCAACATGTTGGTCAAAGTCGAGATGAGTGGCCTTGTATACGTAGGCCATTCCTCCCTCACCCACGCGCTCTACGATCTTGTAACGACCCAGTGTTTCACCAGCGAGATTCTCAGGAAATAACATGTGTAGAACTCTTTTGTATCTATTGGAAGTTCGCTACCGCCAGACCCCCAGAGTCTGCGTTTGGTTTTGGAATGACGCTTGCCCTACCCTGGGAGGTAGAGTTCGGGCCATCTTTCGTCGAAAGTGTTTCCGAAACAAGAAGCTCGATTTTGGAGGAGGCTTCAGATACTGTCCATGAGACTTAAGAACGGCCTGTTCACGATCTTTGAGAGAAGGATAAGTCAGAGCACCCGTTAGTAAAAGAACCACACCTGTACCTCCGACAGCCCCCGCCCCAATCGCAGAACCCAAGAAGAGATTCCCTTGCCACTCTCTGTAGTCTGTGACACTAAGCCCACCAAGCTCCCCCTTTTGATGCATCACATTGAGCACTTTTTGGTAGTCATCCGAAAAAATATAGCCTCGATGTACCAAAAATCCTATCATCACCCCTACCCCCACAACAGCTGCGATACTACCGGCGATAACAAACCCACGAGACCGAGCTTGTTGACTCACCAGCCTCTTCCGGTATTCCAGATACCCCTGATGAGCAACTTGAACCATACGAGCCAGTTTCTTTTGTTTGCGCATCAACTTTTGCTGATTCTTTTGTATCTTCTGAATAAGAGCCTTTTGTTTTGCGACATCCCCTGAAGGCTGAGGAGGCTTACTGTTCGCTTTCCACCTCATAGACTCGCTCGATAAAAAGGCTCGATATACCAAAAGAGTATTTTTGGTATTCTTCAAATCCCCTTCAAGCCTTCGCGACGCCTCCAACTCAATCCGGTTTCGCAGGTTATTCTTGACAGAGAGTTGCAAAAACATCTTGTTGTAGTCACTGAAATAATCTGCTGCTTTTCCAAGATTCTTAATCTTGGTCTCTAACAAAGCGATGTAACTATCTAGCTCTTCCTTGCTTTTAAAGTCAGATACTTCACGTATCGCCGGAGGGAGCCCCTGGTATTGGTAATATTTGGCCCAAAGAAAAGAGAGCCAAAGTTGGAGATTGTTTTTTTCCTCCACAGGCAGCTTTTCTTTTTCCGCCTGATACAAACGCTGTGCATCTTTCATCGCAGAATACCAAAGTTGATAGTCAGGAATCCCCCATGCACTCCGGGCTTTTTGTAAAAAGAATTTTGTATTTTGTCGAGGCTGAGCCCATGCTGCCTGCACAAGAAAAAGACAACAAAAGCCAAGCCACCCCAACCAAAGAAGCCTCTTACTCATCAAGAAACATCCTATCAGTAAGTATAAGCGTGAAAGCCCTTCCACAAGAGCAGAAAGATTGATATCCTCTCCCACCCCATTCGGACTTCGTCCCGAAGACTCTAGAACACGGACCGGTTTGCTGTTGGTCGCAAAAACAGCCACTGACGTCGCCTGACTTCGTTATGCCTTCTTGGAATAGCGAATATGCCTCAGCGGTATGCCTTGCCAGGCTCGCAACTGACCGACTTTACTCGGTCCATCAGCCGATCCGTGTTCTAGGAGAGTTTGACGCGACTCGTCGGGAAACTCCAGGTGATGAAAGAGAGTCATCCCAGATCTCCAGAACATACAAGTGTGCCAATCCACCATATAGGAAGAGAGCCTCTCTGTACACTATTTCTTGAGGAACCTCCTTATTCATTCTCGCCATGACCTTCGTCAAGAAAGATGACAATCATTGTCAAGTGAATTTTCTAGCAAAATCATATACTGTACAATCCTCCATGGCCCAAAATGGAGGCAGGGCCGTGCAGACATGGAGGTAGGCCCGTACGGGCGCGAGTGTCCCGACGATAGGGTGGCTGTCCCGCAAGGGAAAGCGCGTGCGGGGACGAGGCGACCTGTTGTTGAAGCAAGAACCCCAAGTGCTTTTGATTTTTTGACTTGCCAAAAGAAGAGGCGAAAAAATGGAAGAAGAAATCACACAAGCTACTATTTGCGGAATGTACCAACGGAGACTCAGCCTATCGGCCAAACAGATTTCCCAGGCCTTTTTTGGCTTTGTTGGCAGCATCTTTGGCCTTCTTTTGTAGCTCAGCCTTTTTCTTCATGGCTTCTCTCTTCAGCTTCTCTGCTTGCTTCCTGGCATCTGCTTTGGCTTTCTGAGCAGCCCGTAACGCATTTTTTTTCGCCTCATTCGCGAGCTTCAGAGCCTTCTTTTTCGCGTCATTCGCGAGCTTCAACGCTCTCTTTTTGGCTCGTTCCGCAGCTTTAAGAGCCTTTTGTTTGGCTCGTCGGAGGGCTCGCTTTGCGAGTCGCTTCGCTCGCCGGACCTGGTCTTTCACAAGTTTTTTTGCGCTGTCAGCGATCGACTTTCCACCGCCACTTGCACCCGCGTTACCATTCTTTCCTTTGAAGCCAGCCAGATAGTATTGAGGCTTGCTCAAAGAGCCCCGAATACCGATGATAGGAGTCACACGCCCTCTTTTGTCGGTTGGGATAAGAACCTTACCCAACGCCCCACTCAGCTGACCTTTCAGCATACCACCGATCTTACCACCACCGATCTTGCCAACCAGGCCACCCGCAGCTCTCTGTAGACGTCGCTGTTGCCGAATAATTTTTCGAGAGATCCAACGGCCCAACGCAAAGTCAACCTTCATCGCAACGGTATTGTCCAAGCCAACAGACCCGTACATATTCAAAGCCAGCTTACGCAGTGGTATTCGCAGTTTTTTCAGATAAACCCGACCCTTTTTGATCTTCATATTCACAAGCAGAAGCCTGCGTATTCGGATATTCTCCAGGTTGGGAATAAAGGGCTTAATGATCGTAGGCAGAGGTGATGTAAGCTGGCTCAAAAATGTCGCGTTTTTGATCCTGGCACGGCGAAGTCGAGAGACGATCCCGCCTGTTAGATTGTTTC
The DNA here is from genome assembly GCA_027005175.1 of Myxococcales bacterium. Lineage (GTDB taxonomy): Bacteria > Myxococcota_C > UBA6777 > UBA6777 > UBA6777 > M3003. The sequence continues at coordinate 11,736 of JALTMC010000046.1, read as the reverse complement.
GAAGTTGATTGATCGTGCTACCATGCGTTCGAATATCTGTAACAAGATTCAAACGCCCAAAGATCTTATCCTTCATATTTTTAAGTTGAGACATAAGCTTCCCGTCGTCCTTGGGAACCGCACTCATGTTGGAGATAAAGTCATTGGCCTCGATTCGACGACCAGAGAGCTTATTGCGCACAGTGATTCGCTTCGGGTTGGAGACATCAACCACAAAGCCCTCTTTGATTCTTCCTGTATAGAGGCTGGCTCCCAGATCGAAGATGATCTTTCCGTTCTTATAGGTAAAATCGATAGCTCCCCTAGTAATCGGCATCTCAGCATAAATAAGTTTCTTAACTCGGATTGTTCCCTTCGCCGTTAGATTCGGAATATTGGGGACCTTAATGGGCTCATCTCCCGTGCTCTTGCTCGAACCCGAGGACGTCCCACCCGCTGATGTTCCCCCTTTGCTTTTTGAGCCCTTTTGCGAACCCAAGATCTCATCCACATTGAGGTAAGGTGATGTCATGGAAAATGTGATGGCTGTTGTTTTCTTCTTCACCTTTTTCGGCAAAGCCAGACTCAGATAGTCCCTGATCTTCATATCCAGCGTAAACGCAGAGCGACCAATTTTGGCAGTCAGCTCGTCCAGAGAGATCTCCTGGTTGCTAAATAAAAAAGAACCATCCACCTGAACAGGCTTCTTGACAGCAGGAGTTTTCGCGACCACATCGGTCAGATCGATTTTCCCTTTGACAGCTATCGCCTCTGGGTTCTTCGGCTCAATCGTACCCTTGGCACGAATATTTGCCTTGACCAGACCCTGCACAGACACACCTTTCGGCAACTTTACTGCATCTTTCAATGTTGCTAAATCGATGTTGGCCTTGAGCAACGCATCTACCACAGGCTTCTTGAAGTTAATCACCTTTAACAAGACAGACACAGGATTTTTACCCAATTTAAACGCGAGTTTTTTTACGTTCAATGAGTTTGTCGTGAAGAGGATGTTCGCATTGAGCGCATGGATCGCTTTGGGTAGGTCTGCATACTTGATATACGCTTTATTAATACGAAAACGCCCACGAACACCGGGCATCTGACCGGGTTTACCGATCTTCCCCTTCACAGAGAGGCTAAGCTTGGCGGTACCTTTGACCTTCATCTTTCGAGCTTGTGGAAACATCGCAGGTGGAACTTCACGATAAAGATCGTGCAACCTCAATGTATTCGTATGAATCGATAGCTTGAGGTGTTTGACCTTTTTATTAAATCCTTTGACTGCACCTTTGGCAGCGATAACCGTCTTCTTGAGACCAAAGGCAAAGTCATCAATTCGCAAGTTACCCGCCTTCAAATCCACATGCAGCTTGTGCCGCATCATAAAGTACATACCAGACTTTCGAACAGGAAGACCTCGCCCTCGTATGGTCATTCTCTTAATCTCAAGCAGCCCCTTCGTCACCACATTTGTCATGGAAGAGTTGAATTTCACAGAGAGGGTTTGGTTGATGTCACCAAGTATAATCTCTTGCCGAGCCTTCCGGTTGTAATAGACAATTCTAGAATCTTTGATTTGAAAAGAGTTTAACCGCACACGCAAAGGTTGCGACGTACTCTTCTTCGTTGGCTTCGTTGGCTTCGTCGGCTTTTTGGCTGATTTCTTCGTGGGTGGTCCCACCAAGTCATCGAAGTTGAATGAACCTCTTCGATCCACCTCGACCAGGATCTGAAGCTTATCCAGGACAATCTTTTTAATCACGACTTTCCGCCGAACCAACGGCATAATTTTGACGTCGACAAAGAGGCTTCCAAGACTGAACATGGCCTCTTTGTTCCGAAACCCCTTGCGTGAGACTATAAGCACATCTCCCGGCTTTAACGGAAGATCCACCTTCGCGACATCATTTCGCTCTTTGCCATTGAGTGTGACATGAACAAGCTTCTTCTTGAGGTTGGCCTTCTTCAGATAGGCCCACAACCCCCCAGCTCTCTTAACCTTGATGGTGCGAGAGGTGTTGCTCAAACGGAGCCCCTCTATCTTCAAACCAAAGGTCGGATAAAAGGAAAGAGATGCATTCTTAATTTTGGCATCCCGATTGATAATCTCAGTCAGCTTTGGCTCAATGATCGCACGAAGCTTCTTGGGTGGATACATCATTTTCAGCGTTATCACCGCCCCCACAAGCAAGAGTAAAAAGATCGTAAAGCTGATAAACAGTATCTTAAATAGTTTTTTTAACATCAGACAGAATCCACTCATGAGGGATTGATACAAGGTTCAACGGACAAACCCTTGCATGGTCACCAAAGTCATGTCCCTTGTCAAGGAGTATGCCTCTTAACCTTCGCAAAAGAGCAAAAGATAGCACGACAGACTCTCCCAAAAACAGCAGGAAGCCCGAAGGAAAGGGAAGGGATTGGCCCGGATGATTCATCATTGCTGAAGGCCAAACGAAAGGAGAGAAAGGAAAGGAAAGAAAGGACGAACTGATACGAGGAAGGCACAGGCCCGACCCCACAGGCGGTACGCTATACTATCGAAGATGATGAATCAAGCATGACGCAGCTAGGGTTCGTTGTGCCACATGTTGGACGTGAAATCTGTACTATCGAGGATGACGAACCAAGCATGACGAAGCAGGGGCCGGACTTTGCGAGTGGTCGTCCAGCGTTTCGTGAATCGTTTGGGTTAGAAAAGGAGGGAGAATACAACCCCAAGCAATACAGCAGCGACAACCACCCACATCAGAGGAGACATTGATTTCTTTGCAGTGGAAGATGAAGTTGAGAGCTCTTCCTCTTCCATCGAAGCAGCCAGTGAGTTGGGATCATTGGCCAAGTCGTCCCAGATGCTATCCGGGATTGCAAAGGCATTGGCAAGCTCATCAGCCGCTGGCTCTGCGCCTTGTGAGAGAGAACCCCCCATACGATCAGAAGGCTCAGCCTCTGTGGAAGCTTGATGGTGTCGCTTGTGTTTCTTCGCCACAGAAGAAGCATGTTGCAGTTCTTGTTGTAAGGTCGTTGGAAAGCTCAAAGGTAGAGGGCAACTTTTGCGTTTTTCGTGAAGTTGAGCAAATGTGGCCAGAAGCATCGATTTTGTAAACATCGTGTATGTCTGAAACTCTTCCCACAGCCGAGTAATATCGAGAGCTTCACCGTTCCACATGGAATCGATTTCTGCTTTCAGAAACGCTTCCAGCCCCTGACGTGACAAGACACTGCCAACCACCCCTCCCTTTAGGTTGTTGAGCAACATCATGATAGCTTCCTGACGTTCCTGCTTCGACAAAGAAGGGGTCTTTGCAACCTGGGCACTGGCTGGCTGTCTACCGGATTGCAGCGGTGGCCATTTGAGGTTTGTTGGCATGGCCACAGAAACACGCTGGTGTTGGGCTGGAGCCTCGGCCACCGAAGGCGGGTCAGGGGTCACATCGATGGCAGCCAGCACCTCCACAGAAAAGTTCTCCAACGACACATAAGAGATAGGATCTCCCGCCTTCGCTTCCAGTGCCTTCAGGTCGACAAAGGATGAAGTGGTTCGCGATCGCTGTGGAACAGTCGTCACATTTGTTGCTTTAAGGTTGCCTTGCTTCAAGAGGTGGGACTCGGGTGTGAAGTCATTTCTCATCGTCGGGATCTCCGGGTTCATAACACGAACGGTTGACACACCGAAGAGAGACGACTCTTTTTTGAGATACTTGATGCAAAGAAGCGAGGACTCACCGGACTGTTGACATCCTCGGCTGGTAACTCTCGTAGCTTTTGCAGATGTTGATGTCGGTCCAACAGCTTCGAGGTATCGAGACCGTCTTCGTAGCAGAACGACACCCAGTAGTGCCCTGCCTTTTTCTTGATTCGGAGCGAATTGGGCAACTGAAAGTCTCGGGTGTGATACTTCAGTTTGAGATACCCGATGTTGTGAAAGGGCTTCTACCGAGAGATGTCTGCCGAGGGGACTTCTGCCGAGGGGAGTTTCAAGTGAGGGAGTTTCTGAGGGAGCCGATCGTCAATCGTCAAAGGTACCGGCGTTGAATCAAAAGGGGAAGTAAGAAGAGGAGAAGCAAGATCACAGGAATACCGCCATTGGGGTTCGTTGGTGTGGAACATTGACAACCTTTGGGGGGAGGCTGGGGTGGGTTCTGGTCTATTTTATCGACACCGCTCCCTCCGTCCTGACTGGACTTCTCAGAGCCTGCAGCATCCGTGTTTGCCGAGTTTTCCCCTCCAGGACCGACACAACCACCGCTGATACAACGTTGTCCGACAGGGCAAGAATCATCGCGGGTACAACTGATGGTGGTACGAGGCACACATTTTCCCTGATCGCATCGCTCTTTCGCAGCACATTCGTTGTCTGAGGCACAGCCAGCAGGCTTTCGACACGCCCCATTTTCACACTTCTGACCACCAGTACAGTCTTTGTTGGAGAGGCAACTGGAGGGTCTGGGAACACACACTCCACCCTGACATTCCAGCTTCACGCTTCCACAGTCAGCATCATTGGAGCAAGCGGGCTTTGCCTCACACTTTCCATTTCTACAACGCTGTTTGGCTGAGCAGTCACTGTCCGACTGACAACCTGCTGGCTTTTGTCCACAAGTTCCGTTATTACAAGCCTGACCAGAAGAACAGTCCTTGTCCGACTTACAAGAGCCAGGTGTGCAGACCTTGTTGCGGCTGGAGATATCTTTGCAAATATATCCAGCACTGCACTTCGCGGTGTTGCAAGTACAGAATCGAATGTTTCCACTCAAGGTGCAACTTCCACCTTCTTTCTTGCAGAAAGTATCGCTCGTACAACGACGGATACATACGGAGTTTCCACGTTCGGTATTCGCGCACACCAAACCAGCTTGGCATCTTCGTGTCGCATCACACTCTTCACCAGCACGCTGACTTGCGCCAGGAACACAGAGATAACTTGAACCGGATAACTTGCAAACCAAGCCTGGAGCGCACTGATTTACATTGTTGGACTTCGTCGCACATTGCCCCAAGCTACTGACACGATCCCGATTGCAAGTTGCTCCATTTTTGCATTGGTTGTCTGCAGTACAACGGCAGTAAGCCAACGTTCTCGAAATTCGGGTACAGGTCCCACCATTGACACAAGAGCCACTATTGGAACAGAGCCGAAAGCAGATATACCCAATACGAGAGAGGCCCAAGCAGCGGGATCCTGAGCTACATGTTCGTCCGTTACTTCCTCCACAAGCAGCCCCTGGCGAACCGGCAGGATACGGTCCCTGGCAAGTCTGAAAACAACGGCTCACGCTACCTTGCTGGACACACCGATATCCCTTTGCACAAGGGCGACGGCTATCGCAAAGATGACCATACTTCCCACCTCCCTGACGCGCACAACGACCGCCAGTACAGGAAAATCCTGTATAACAAGTTGCGTTGCTTTTGCAAGGACAGATCCCTGTTGTGGGAAAGCATTGTTTACTTCCTGACATCGATTTGCATGTATAGCCCGTGGGGCAGAATAAGTTGTTGGCACAAGGTTGTGTACAGTATTTTCCTTCAGGAAAAGTCACACAGCGTCCACCCTTACAGTCGGTATCCTTGGTGCACTTTCCACAAAGTGTGGGTGCAGGTGATACAGGTGCAGGCTTACAAGCTCCCTGATTGCAAACCTCCCCAGGTCCACAGTCTTTGTCAACCTTGCACTTCCAGGCTGGGCAGAGAGCCTTGTCGGGCATACATTGGTCCTTACCACCCACTTTTTGACATGTTGAGTTCGGAGGACAACAGCGACTGGCATCACAGGCTTGAAGACACCGATATCCCGTGGGGAGAGCCTCACAAACTCCCCCGTTGCCACAGGTTCCAGAACAGGGAGAACAGAACGGTGTAGTCTTAACCACCACCTTGGGTTTGCATTTACCACTCGTCTTCTCACAAACAAAACAATTGCCGCAATCCTGGTCAGTCGTGCATTTCCCACCATACTTCGCCAGATAAGGTTGCAACCAAGTGTTGTAGGGGTCCACGCGAAAGTCCCAACTTGAGCCATCACAATAAGGCCTCCCCCCTGACGAACGCCCCGTAACATAGGAGTTTACACCGATCAGTGTCATTCGCCCATTGAGTTTGTACAGAGCAGGACCACCCGAATCACCCGAGCAAACACTTTTCTTTGCATCTTTGGTTTCAAAGCGGTCGGACAAGAGCCTGCGCAACGTAATCTCTACGCTGTATTTGTTGGTGGGCTTTCGACGCTGTGGGGTCGTTTGAATCAAGCCATAGCCGATAAAGAAGATCTTGCGATTCACCCAAGTCTTGTCCATCGCCTGCGCATTCACAGGCATCGGAGCAACGCCCGTGACATCTTTGGAGAGAATCACTAACGCAAGATCATTCACAAGGCCGCGAGAAGTCCGACCATACTGAGGATGAACCACCTGCTGCGCCACATCATGGTATGTTTTTGTAATGCCAGAGCCATTGGGCCTATCGATTCGAAACTGGATGCTTGATGGAGTACGACGTGATGCACAGTGTGCCGCCGTAAGAACCAACCGTGACCCAATGAGAGTTGCCGTACAATACGAACTTTTTGCAGACTTCGTAACCATCGCACCTACAGCAGGATGACTGTTGTCTGGCTTCCCGCCAATCACAGTTTGCTCCAACGAGACCAGCTTTTCTGGTTCAGAGAGAGGCCTATCCTGGGGAACACAAGCAACGATCAACCCTGGTAAACCAAGACTCACCACAATCATCCAGCCAAGCCTCACAAGCTTCCAGTCACAACTCATAGCATACAGTCCCTCAAAAACTCGATTTCATCAGAAAGTTCACGTCAAAGAAAAGAACACACATCAGAACCATTTGTTTCTTTCCCCACAAGATGGTAGCTATTCCTTTGAGGTTTTAGGGGGAGCTATTCCTTTGAGTTTTTAAAGATGCGAGCTTTCTATGGCCCACTGGTGAGTTTTCGCTGTGCGATCAAGCGCCGAGTCGCAGCTTCCCCATTGTCTAACTCCTCTTCTGACACAATGACAAATCCCTCTGGCAACAACGAAGCAGGTTCACCGTCCAGTAAGCACCATTCTGTTCGAAATCTCGGTCGATACGTTTGTTCTGCAAGGGAGAACGTCTCCCAGGCGATATAGCCTCCAGGAAGAACTGCTTCACAAGCACGAACAAACAAATCCGAATCCCAGTAACGCAACCCAAAAACCAACGCAAATTGCTGAGCCACAGGAGACCACACAGAGAGATCGACCTGCAAACATTGGATCAACCTCGCCAAATTTCGCACCTCAGCTTCCTCATGCAATTGCTTCAAGCCCATATCCGAGATATCTGTCACACAAATCGAGCGTCCTGTTTGCTCTGCCAACGCAAGCGCAGAGCCCGAAGGACCACCCGCTAACTCTAAAATACCCCCAGATGGAAGATCCGACAAGGGTAAACGGTGTACCATGGGATGTGGCAAAAAAGAGGACCTCTGCCCAGCATACTTGCGATTCCATTTGAGCAAGTCAGGATGTACCGAAGAAATAGATCTCATCAAAAGTCTCTCCAACCGTTTAGACTCTCTTGCTTTGCTTCATCGAACTTCCCGGCAATATACCATAACCAAGACAGCACCGTCCTCTTCCAACAAAGGGTCAGCACAATACGATATCATGTGCAAGTTTGGCAAAGCCAACCACAAACCTTAAAGAGTAAGTTTGTCTATGCACCAGGAGCAATGAAAAACTCCTATCCTAGCAACAACTTTGTATTTGGGTCGATACTTGGAGGAAGGTATGCCATTATTCCTTAAGGAGGAGGGCCAGAATGTACAGTTTGTCGAGCAATCGCATGTGTTACCGTTGGGTGCGGTGGAGTTTGGTTGTGTTGTTGGTGGTGTGGGTCAATGCGCCTGCAAAGAGGGTCAACGCACAGGTCCCTGCACAATGCCAGGCATCGGATCTCTTGTTGGTGGTGGATCACTCTGGTAGCATGGGCTCTCGTCTTGGCCTATTCAAAGGAAGCAAATGGGATGCTGCCAAAAAAGCGTTTACTCAGTTGCTCACTCAGTATGCCAAGAAGTTGCGCTTTGGCCTAATTACCTTTGAAAGTACCGCCAAACTTCGCGTGAGGATCGCAGCGAATACAGCGTCGATTTGTCTCTCGACACTCAACAACCTCAGGCCTGCCGGTAGCACAGCCATGAAGTGTGCGCTACAGCAAGCCTACAACCATTATAAAAATGAAGTTATCCCACGAGATTCCCTCAAAGACAGACGTCGCTATGTCCTCCTTATTACCGATGGTATGCCCAATGTTTGTGGAACGGATGTGGTCTCGGAGGTGAGACGTCTACGCAGCATCTTAGTGGGTGGACGAACCTATGATGTAAAAACCTATGTTGTGGGGTTTGGTTCGGGTGTGAATCCCAAACAGCTCCAAGATATGGCAGTGGCTGGCGGTACAGGAAAGTACTACCAAGCCGACAACCTGAAGAGCTTGCAAATCGCCCTCAACAATATCGGAAATGGTGCATCTCGCGAGGTATGCAACAACAAAGACGACAACTGTGATGGCATCGTTGATAACTTCAAGGAGACCTGCCAGGCATCTTGTGGAGCAGGTTCTCGCACATGTATCAGTGGTCGATGGAGTCAGTGCAATGCCAACCGTGGCCCGGGGCCTGAGACATGCAACAACATTGACGATGATTGCGATGGTACAGTTGACGAAGGACTCCAACGCAACTGTGCAACACGTTGTGGCAAGGGCACAGAGACTTGTGTCAGAGGTCAGTGGACAAACTGTACAGCACCCCGACCCAAAGCGGAGATTTGTGATGGGCGTGATAACAACTGTGATGGTCAAGTCGACGATGGCATCACCGTCGCATGTCAGGCACAATGTGGTGTTGGCTTAAAAAAGTGCACCAACGGCAACTGGGGAGCCTGTCAGTCGAGCCAAAAGCCACAACCAGAAAAGTGCAACAATTTCGACGACGATTGCAATGGAAAAGTGGATGACGGTTTGCAGCGCAACTGCTCCACCTTGTGTGGCAAAGGTACCGAAAGTTGTATCAGAGGAAAATGGAAGAACTGTAGTGCCAAGCAGCCTCAAAAAGAGCAATGCAACGGTCGCGACGATGACTGTGATGGTCTCGTCGATGAGAAGCTCAGTCGAGAGTGTTCAACCCGTTGCGGTCGTGGAACGCAAGCCTGCATACAGGGAGACTGGAGCACTTGCTCTGCCCCACAGCCCTCTGCTGAGATCTGTGATGGACGGGATAACAACTGTGATGGAAAAACGGACAATGGAGCTTCTTGCCCCAATGGTAGATGTGTCGCAGGCCAATGTTATCGAGGCTGTACCCAAGAGTGTCCCAATGGCTACCTCTGCAACACAAAGGCCAGGATCTGCCAGCCCAAATCCTGTAAGCCAGCCTGTCCAACAGGCAAACGTTGCAAGCAGGGACAATGTGTCTCTGCCAACTGCAACCAACCCGGTGGAGCCTGTAGAAAAGGACAGATCTGTATCAACAGCAAGTGTACACGGGATCTGTGTGCGGGCACAAAGTGTGCTGCCGGGCAATTCTGCCAACCTTCCGACGGAACCTGTCGCCACTCTTGTGGCAAGGTCTCTTGTCCTGTGGGACAAAGCTGCAGCAATGGGATCTGTGACACAGATCCATGTGGTGGAAAGACCTGTCCACAAGGACAGGGATGTTTGGCAGGAAAGTGTGTTCCAGCCACATGTCCTGCCAAGCCTTGTGGTACAGACAACGTGTGCCTCAAGGGAGTTTGCGTACCCGACCGCTGTCAGAACATAAAGTGCCCTTCGGGTCAACGCTGTGTTGACGGTGAGTGCTACGGCTCCAATGGCCCCTTACCACCCACAAGGCCCAAGCCCCCCGGCTCAAGCAACAATAACAACAACCATGGCACAGCCCCCGGTCCTGGCACAGGAACAGTCAACCTGGATGGTGGAAACACAGGACCCAACACAGGTGGAGCAAGTCGTCGTAGAAACAGTGGCTGTGTTTGCAACACACAAGACCAAACCAACCTCCCCTTTTCTCTGTTCTGTGTGCTCCTGCTCCTTCCCTTCCTCACACGACGCAAGACAACAACACTCTCCTGAACCTATTCCAGGCTATTTTTTCTTCTTTCCAAAGGTTTTGCGAATATAAGAGAGAGCGTCTTTCATTTCTTTCTTCGAAAGAACACCTTTTTGAGCTGGCATCACACGCATACCATTTTTGATTCCATTGGCGATGGAGTTCAAGAGAACCTTGTTGTCTTTCGCAAGACGTGAGGTGTCTTTGATAAAGTCAGCTGCCGTCATACCACCGTTGCCACGCCCATTTGCACCATGACAAGCAAGACAGATTCTAGCGTAGATCTTGGCACCAGCCACAGGATCTCCCGGCAAAGAGGTATCGACATTTTTGGCAATGGCCCTCTTTGCCACCTTACGAGTGGCAGGAGCAGGAGCAGACGCTTTCTTTTTGCATCCAATCAAAGAACCACTCACCAACAAAGCCAAAAGAATCAACATAAAACGCTTCATGACAAAAATCTCCTTTAAAAGAAAATGGGAAACAGCATGTTTCCGTTTTAAATCAGTAGCCGAATAGCACGACTCAACCATTGCTCCAACCCCCTTATCCATTCTTATTTTGCCCGCAACTTTTTCCATGCAGGCTTGAGTTGTTTCCAGCGAAACACCTTTCCTTTCCACTTTTGTGCGATATACCGGGCTTGGCGTTCTGTTTCATACGTCAGAATGGGAACTCCCATCACACGTGGCTTGGCAACCCCCAAAACATAGATCGCTTTTTCTGCGGCCAGCCAGGGCCGTGAAGCTGTTGCAAATGTTTTGGGATTCGCTTTGGGGGACAGGAACTCAACATAAATCGCTTTTGCGCGACCATGAGGAGAAGGAGCCTCCAGGTAGCTTAACATATCACTGATGGAGCAAAAGTAAGCGCGTTTGCCATCACGATGAACAACCTGTCCTCGTGGCGAGGACTGTTCGCGAAGAATCATCCCACAAGCTGCACAAGAGTCCCCTTTGAAGTTCTGCGCCTTCGTCTGGACAGGAGCTTGATGTTGTTCCTTTTTGCACCCAAAAAGAAACAACACCAACAACAGCGTAAGAAGTAAACGTGGAACACTCATATTAAATAGATTTCCTTTGCATAACAATTTAAGAGCATAGCGTATATGACTCAAACACTGTAAGAAACCCGTTGTATCAAATAACTTTCCTTTTCAGCAGCAAGATCCCACTGATGAGAATGGGTCCAAGGATCCAAGAGACCCAGAGCAGGCTCATGGTTAGGAGGCTTGGGATTGTTTTCACGAGCACAACGTTGCCCAAAGATTGAGTGCTTGTAAAGAAGCTCATCATCTGAACGCGATACAAGCCTGTAGGATTGGCAAGAACAAGGTTACTCACGGTGTTTGTTGAGATAGCACCATCGGTCCCAACAATAAGACTGACAAGACCCAAGTCATAGAAAAAGACCATGGAAAACCAGATCACGACAAGAAAGCTAGCAGCAGTGACCTGACGCTTGACGACAGAGGAGAGTAGCACTCCGATGGAGAGAAAGGAAAGGCCCAGCAAAAGAGTTGGGCCTAGCAAGTAAGGTAAGACCACTCGCGTGGCCTTACCTGCAAAAAAAGCTGACACTCCAAAGCCAAGACAAACAGCGAGAATGAGGGCAGCAGCGCGGCCAAAGAATTTGGAAAAGACCAGTTCAAATCGGCTAATGGGGAGAGA
>JALTMC010000045.1 GCA_027005175.1 Myxococcales bacterium | reverse complement strand
ACCCCACCGAAGCAACAGTTCCGTCCTCAGGAGAAGCTTCCTTGGGATGCTCTTCCTTGCGCTCCTCCACAGATGAAGAGGTTCGAGCATTCACTTGGGTATCCTTCTCCTGCGCCTCCTGCCTTGCAGGATTGTCTGGACTCTCTTGCGTTGGGACCTTCGCTTGAGTATCCTGCGTTGAGACCTTCGCTTGAGTATCCTGCGTTGAGACCTTCGCTTGAGTATCCTTCTCCTGCGCTTCCTGCGTTGGAGGCTTTGCTTGGGTATCTTGTGTACCGTTTGTTGTGGAGGTTGGATCTTTCGTCTTGTTGCTTGCAGGGGAAGCCTCGGACGATGTCTCTATGCTCTCAACAGCAGGAGTTTTCTCCTTTTGTTCGACAGTTTCTGTAACCAACTCGGAATCACTCATGATTCTATCATTCACTCATATCGCAAAGAGCTTTCGCTCGTTGTTTGTATTTTGCCGCACTGCTCGGACGGAGCAGTCAGAACAAGACACCTATAAGGTGCCTGGACAGAGGAGACAAGAAAAAAATCACGAGAAGAGCCAACAAGAGCATAAAAGAAAAAGAGAGCTCACCTTCTCGCAAGAAACTCCCGCCCCCACAACTCCCCCGGGCGTACAAGAGTAAGACCAAACGAGAGATTTGTCGAGGAGTGGCCCAGAAAGAAGAAGAAAAGCATGACATCGAAGAAGAGTTGGAGAGGGAACTCAAAGGATAGAATTCAGAAGGAAGCTCCGCCAACATTCTCCCGAACATTGGGGTTGATTCCAGTGCAAGTTTTTTTCGCGGTATCTGAGAAAGAGCAGCACGAGTCATCGGAGTTAGATTTGAAACAATAAGCCAAAGCGGACCATATGATCCGATAGATTTAATCCATCAGAGACAACGCCAACCCAGCTTGAATTCCACTCTACAAATAAGAAAGTATGATTCACCCCTGATTCAACATCAAACGTACGTGCAGCAACGGGGTCGAGGAAGTTGAGTTCCAGTTGCAGACCAACGCCAAAATGAAATCCAAATCGACCACCGATAGCAGTATCCGTTCCAGAGGTAGCCACAGCCCCACTCGAATCTGTAATCAGCCAGATGAAGTAGTCAAAGCCTCCACGCACATAAGGAACAAGTGGAAACTTGGAGCGTTGCAAAAAGTAATCAAATCGATACACAAGATCCAGACGTAGAGGAACCACATACAAGGTTGAGGATGTACTTGGTGCAGTGTCTGTTGTGCTGGTGGGCGTGCCGGTGGGCGTGCCGGTGGGCGTGCCGGTGGATGTCACGGGATTTCCGTTGGCATCTAAGACGTTGCCAGAAGCCCAAGAAAGTCCTGCCGAAGCACTCAGACCAAGGCTACCAAACTTTTTGAAGAACATCCACTCAAAACCAAGCTCAAAATAAGGCTGGTAGTTGTTGCTAAAAAACTGTTCAAACGGTTTGCTACTTTTCACCCCTTGTTCGGAATCGATCTGGGGCCGATAGGGTCCGACTCTCAGTTCAAGACCAAAGTTACGTGGTGAAACAATCGCATCCTCGACAGTATCATCCGCTTTCGACAAAGAGGGGCTACCCAAACAAAGCAGAACAGCCACAGCGGCCATCTTACGTTTCCAATGGCGGCGAGCCCACACCAGCAAGAGCAACAGAGCGACAAAGAGCAACAACAGAACGGGGTGAAGCATCAAATAAGCACCAGCAACCACAGGAGCCAACGAGATTTTGACCATCCATCGAGCTTTGGGAGAACGTCGTAACCACGCAGCCCAAGCGGGGCTATTCTTGTAGTACCAACGCACAAAGGCTCGACCGGGCGAATGAGTCAACAAGAAGACATCGCGAAACTTGCGCAGAATACGCACAAACGTGTGGTCGTAATGACCGTAGGCAGCAGTCGCGATGAAGCAGTATGTCCCACCACCAAAGCCTTTTTCCGTCCCACCATTGTTGCGATAGTACTCATAAAAGTCTGTTAGATTTTGCGTCGAAATCGACACCACTTCAGATAATTTACTGGAGTTGCCAGCCGTATCTACGGCCTGCACAGCCACATAATACTTGGTCTTTTGCTTAAGACTCGTGAGAGTGTGACTTGTTCCACCAATGTTTTGATCTTGTGAGCGAGATGTTGGAATGCTTTTGTTGTCAAATGATGTTTCACTAAAAACAATGGTGTGCTTGTTGCTTGAGTCACCATCCCAATTGACCAGGATACGTTTCTCATAGGGAGTCAACTTCAAATTTGTTGGAGCGACAGGCGCCTGAAGGTCATACTCTAGCTCAATCGTGCCGGACGCCTTTTGAGCCACTTCACGCGTTGTGGGGGCGGTTGGAATGGTGTTATCCGTTTGAATCACCCGATAGTCTGCCACAAATGTCATTGTCACCTTGCGAGGGCTGTCGCTCCCCGCTGTCGCCTCCAGAGTGCAAAAGTTCGTAGGCAGCGGCGTCTCAGGATCAACCTTAGTTCGATAGTAACCAATGATATCGACAGCGTGTAAATTATCGTCGTTCTCTTCCAACCCATAGGCTTTACGCTGACTCGTACTCGGCTTGTTGATGGTACCTTCGTATCGCACCTTACTGAGCTGTGTCGTCTCTGTTGCTCCAACGGTACGCGAGAGTTCGGCTAACTTGATGCCCGTGGTCTCATCTCCCAAATACACCGACAACGTAACAGTGGAAGTGGGTTTCAATGTTGTGGATGTCTCAGGTGATAGTGACCAAAGCAAAGCAATGATCTGTCTTTTTTTTGCACAGTCTGTGCTACCAAAGACGGTCTTTGAGGCATCAGCCAACTCGACTGTAATCGTTCCTTGAGCTTTAACTGATGTCGCTGTCCCACACCAAAGAAGAACAGCCATCAACAACGTCCAAACCCAACGATATCTACTGTGCAAGAGCCCTACCTTTTCTTTCATCTTATTCCCAAGCCTTTATCCAAACAAAAGATTCAATATTCTCCTGGCTCTGCCCATGCAAGAAGAAGACCGTTTCTCAAGAACTACGCAAATCATCCTATTTCTAGGGGAAGTCGTGATTTCCGTCAACTTCTTTTTCAACGCCGACCATGACAAAATGACAAAAGCTAGATGCGTTGAACGTAGGACAGGAACTTAGGAGTTGCGATAGAGACGACAGAGCACCTTAAAGAGTCTCTGCAATCGTGAAGCCCTATACTTCTCAGGTTGCGTCTTGTGCTCGGTTACGATGGAGCACCTTAAAGAGTCTCTGCAATCATGAGGTCAGCGGGTTGCAATGGAGCACGTTAAAGATAATCTGCAATCATGAGTTCAGCGATTTGAACAGCGTTGAGAGCGGCACCTTTGCGCAGATTGTCTGCGACGATCCACATACTGAGGTTGTGAGGGTCATCGGGGAGTTGTCGCACTCGACCCACAAACACAGGATCTGTATTGTTGGCCTCCAATGGCATGGGGTAGAGGTGTGATGATGGATCGTCTTGCAGTTCGATACCGGGAAAAGAGGCCAGGACTTCCTGTGCCGCCTGCACAGAGAGGGGCATCTCTGTCTCGATCAGCAGCGACTCGGCGTGACAGGTAAAGACAGGCACTCGAACACAAGTGGGATATACTGTGAGTTCTGGAAGATCCAGGATTTTGCGAGTTTCCCCGATCATTTTGTGCTCTTCTTTGGTATATCCGTCGTCCAAAAAGACATCGATTTGAGGCAACAAGTTGAAAGCGAGCTGATGTGGGAAGTGCTCAGAATCCACCGGCTCCAGGTTTAAGGCAGAGACCGTCTGCTTGCTCAGCTCTTGAATGCCTTTCTGCCCTGCGCCCGACGCGGATTGATAGGTAGACACCACCACACGCTTCAACCCAAAGGCGTCTTGGATGGGTTTGAGAGCAATAACCATCTGAATCGTGGAACAGTTGGGGTTGCCTATAATCCCTTTAATCCCATACATATCAAGGGCATGAGAATTAACCTCTGGCACAACCAAAGGAACATCAGGGTCCATCCGCCACGCGCTGGAGTTGTCAATCACAAGACAATTCCGTGCCCAAGCTTCTGGAGCCAGCTCCTTACTCACCCCACCGCCCGCAGAAAACAACGCGATATCAACACCTTCAAACTGCTCAGGCGTTGCGACCTCCACACGATACGACTCATCCCGAAACGGGATATCTTGACCAGCAGAGCGTGGAGAAGCAAGCAAACGCAACGATTCGATGGGAAAGTCTCGCTCTTCGAGAGTCCGAATCATCTCGCGCCCAACGGCTCCAGTCGCTCCAACCACTGCAATATGATAACTCATCAAACAACATCCTTATCAGGCAAAGGTCTCAAAGAATCTTCTGCAATCGATAAGCTCTCTCTTCTGCAGCCTACATCAACGTGAAGAAGGAGAGAAGAGAGAGGAGAAACTTCACGTTTACCGCTTCCATACATAACCACGCTTGCCATGGGTGTGATGTATCTTTCCGCCTCGTTCGTTGGGAAGATACTCTCCTCCAACTTCGATACGCATCCCCTTCTTCAAAGACCGAAGCTCCCTACCAGTATAAAGATTATTCTCCACCCGCACAGTAAGCCCATCAACATCTTCCACTTCCATTAAAAAGATCTGATGTGGATAGCGATCAGCATGGTCTTTTCTTGCTCCAAACAGCTCGCGTATCGAGCGCCAAACATGACGCCAGAAACGCCTTCGCCGCTCTTTTCGTTCGGCTTCATCCACAGGCTTGATCCAAACAACCACTCCGGTCACACCCTGAACCCAACCCACACGGCCCTCCACAGAGAAGCGGTGAACCACACGATTCCCACGACCAGGACCACGAAGCAGCCCCAACAAACGTAACAGACCATGCCACAATCGACGCATCATCACAATATCCTACTTCATTACTATTGCCATCTATGCAAACTCTCAGGTATCATACTCAAGCGGAAAGTCAAAAGTCAAAAGCAGATCGCTACCCGGCCAAAAGCAGATCGCCGCCCGGCCAAAAGCAGATCGCCGCCCGGCCAAAAGCAGATCGCCGCCCGGCCAAAAGCAGATCACTGGCCGGCCAAAAACGGATCGCCGCCCGGTTAATCCTGGAGACATCGTGAGCAAACAGTCTTTTTTTTCCTATATCTGGTGGTTTCGATACATGGGATGGGTCTCAGGTATCGTTTGTCTTGGATTCTTTGGGTGCAACAGACCCGGAACAGCCGATGTAAAAGGCTCCTTACAGGTTGGCACATGTGCGACGTTGAAGCAACCAACCGACTGGTCGTTGGAAGTGGGATTCATGAACCTTCAGTTTCAGGGAACGCACAAAGAAGCTGCTGTTGTAGAGTTACGACTCCAGGCCCATCCAGGCTCCCCCACTCACCGCAATCCATCTCCACAAGACATCTTGCTTGTTGAGATACACAAGCCATCCTTAATAAAGACCAACAAAGCCATCCGTATCATTAAATTTAAGCCAAGTCTCTCTGCCCAAACACCGAGCAACAACACAAAAGAGCCCTCGGCACGAGCAGCCTTACAACTGGGAAAGTCGTGCCCCAAAAAGCCTCTCCCTTTTGCTGTGGAAGGCTCTCTCACCTTTACAAAGTTTGGCAGCACAGAAGGAAGCATGATCGAGGGGAGCCTCACCCTGACCTTATCCCCTGCCCGGTCTACTGATACCAAGATTCATGGAACGTTGACAGGTCGTTTTTCCTTTCCCAAGCATTATTCCCAAGAACTTGGAAAGGACTGGCTGGGTGTTGAGCCGAGATCAACACCTTGACATTTCATCAAGGCTTTGGTTTCTACATAAAACTACAGGCTCTGTCGATTCCGAAGAGACAGCGGTGAAGAGGCAACAGTTCAAAATCGTGCCCTCTTCTCCCTTTCCCTCACCCGATCTTTGCCTAGAAAATTCGGAGCAGAGATTCCACAGGGCAGCGTTCAACACTTCGATGATAAGGATACTTTTGCGATGAGTCAGCGACTCTCTGGCCGGGCTGTCTATGCCGGCAGCTTTGATCCTCTCACATACGGCCATATCGATCTCATCATGAGAGCCTCTCGCTTGTTTGAAGAGGTGGTCATTGGTATTGGCGAAAACCCAAAAAAGCAATACCTTTTCGACACCCAAACCAGAGAGGAGATGGTCCTTGAACAGATCAAAGAGCTGAGCAACGTCAGCGTCCAACGTTTTAACAACCTGCTCATCAACTTTGCCAAATCTGTAGGAGCCCAAGTCATCTTACGTGGGTTGCGAGCCTCAACAGACTTTGAGTATGAATTTCAAATGGGCCTCGTTAATATGAATATGGATCGCGATGTCGAAACCTTGTTCTTGCTCTCCGACCCAAAGAATATCTTCATCAGCTCAAGCACTGTCAAAGAGATCGCCTACTTTGGAGGGAATTTAGAGAGCTATGTGCCTCCCGCAGTGGAAAAGCTCCTGCGTGCCAAATTTCCCATGGCCTCCGAAAGATAAAAACCATTCATCAACACAACAGCCACGGAGGCTCTCCCCCCAAAAAACCGCATATTGAAGTATCATTTCTCTGACATGCAAAGGGACACATGACAACAGCACATATCACCATGTCTGGCCAACTCTTTGATGCCTTCAGATAGCCAGCGATAAAAGGATCTCACTCATGCACTCCAAGACAAACTCCATCTCCACGCTCCTCTCTGGATCAGGCTACCTCTTAGGTCTTGGCCTTTGTGCCTCCCTGGCCTATGCAGCTCCAGCAAAGAGAAAAACTCCACCGACGCAACCTCCCGCTAAAACCAAAGCTCCTCTTGTTCGCAAAGCACCGGCAGCCCACCCCACTCCAAAAGTACCAGCAAAACCGGCAGCCCGCCCCACTGCAAAAACTGTAGCAAAGCCGGCAGCCCGTCGGCTCGTGAAGCCTGTCATAAGGCCCGTCGCTCGAAAGGTTGTCAAGCCCGTCGTTCGAAAGGTTGCCAAGCCCGTCGCTCGAAAGGTTGCCAAGCCCGTCGCTCGAAAGGTTGCCAAGCCCGTTGTTCGAAAGGTTGCCAAAAGAGTTGTTTCGCGTCGTGTTCCTGTAGTCCGACCACAAGCAAAGTCTCGTCGTGTTGTCTCGACTCAAACCCATTACTACACCATGCATTTTAAAAAGAAGATGGTGGGTCGTTTTTCACGTACAGAGAAGACATGGAGTGATGGCTCTCATGAAGTGACCAACCAAAGCAAGATGAACATCAAGATGTTGTTCACAACAGTCAAAGCCAGCAATCAAAGCCAAAGTTTTTATGACAAAAGCAACCGCCTCATATCCTTTACAATCACCAGTACAGTGCGTGGAAGAGTGACCAAATTCATAGGAAAGCGCGACGCCAAAGGCCTGACCATCACCAAAGAAGCTGATGGCAAAAAAATGGGCAAGCCCAAAACATTTCCAGAGGGTTCCTTTCAAGGAACGAGCCTTGACTTTCGCTTTCCCACTGCTCCTGCTGGTGTAAGGATACGACGACAGTACCTGGTCATCCCTCGAAGACAGATCGTTGAGCAAGATCTAACATTTCGTCAAGCTCCCAGCCGTGAGGTCTTTGGAAAAAGACAACCTGTCTTTGAGATTTCGATCAAAAACAACCGAGGCCGTGGCACGGTGCTTGTCACCCGAGATGGGGCAATGGTCGCCTCACGAATGCACGGAAGACTCGGTGTTGTTGAGATCAGACTGAAGTAACGATCCAAAGCGGAGCAGATCAGAACACACAACTTGCAACACCGAGCCACCAGAAAACAACTGAACCAGCCACAAACTTCATCCGTAGAGGGGAGTGTTGGATTTATTTTCAAAAACTTTTCAAGCAAAAACCCAAGGTTAAAAAAAAGCTTGAGTTTTCTCTTGACAATGACAGGGTGGCTTAGATATAAGATGGCTCCGCCGCAACGATTGTTGTTGTGGAAGCCCAGGTAGCTCAGTCGGTAGAGCAGAGGACTGAAAATCCTCGTGTCGGCGGTTCGATTCCGTCCCTGGGCACAAGACTTAGGCTACCTCAAGGAGTGGCCTTTTTTGTTACTGGCTACGCTCCGGCTACACTCGGTGCAGTTCGTCATGAACCTTCTTCCTCATCCTCAATGTCAGATCCGCCAACCACACGAAGCTTCGTAGGCAGGGGCATGGTTTCAATCTCAAGCACATGGTGCTCAGGCTGGATGTGTCCGTAGGTGTCGTAGGTTAGCTGGATGTTAGCATGCCCAAGGAACCCAGCGACTGTGGCGATGGCTGTGCCCTTGCGTAACTGCCAGGCGGCAAACGTGTGGCGGAACATGTGCGGACTCACACGCATGTCAGGTGGATCCCAAGG
>JALTMC010000044.1 GCA_027005175.1 Myxococcales bacterium | reverse complement strand
ATATTGTGATAGGTTCGTAACCATCGGATCTTTGAGTCTTTTTGTAGCTTGGCAATCACATGGCCTCGTGGGTTGGGAGTGTTGTAGATCTTGGTTGGACGACACTCTCCCCACTGCTTGGGCTGAGGTCTCAAGGTAGAGAAAGGACGAGCAATCGATAATCGAAGCTTGTGTCGGATGTGCAAGCCAAGATTTTTCTCTGTGAGTGTCAAAGTGCTGTAACGCAATCCTGGGCGAGCATTGTCTGGGATTCGCAGGGAGAATACGACGGTCTGGGTTTTTCCAGATGCAAGATTTTTCATTGACACGCGACGTTGAGGAACCCGAACCCTCTCCACAAACAGGGTCGCTACAGGATTCGTTGGGGTGGTCTGGCCTTGCTGTTTGATTGTGACAAAGAGGTACACTCGCTCACCTGCTTGTATCTGTCCATCACCATTGCCGTCGGGAGAAGGGTCTGCGATCTTGTAGGATACCGAGTAACGAGGGCGTGGAGGTGAGTGCCATGCCAGGGGGAAGACCGTGGGTTGCAAAGGCTCGTTACCCTCTGCCTGGATGACAAACGAGAGGCGATCGATACCGCTGCGCAAACGATGTGGAAGCTCTATCTTTAAGATCCTGGAGACGGACCGACCTGCTTTGATTCGGCCTAACAAAAGCTCTTGGTAGTTAAGGCTCTGTAACTTGGAGCGAAGGATCGCTCGAACCCTGTAAGCAGGGCTTTTCCCTTGGTTGGTCACGGTAAGGCGGAGCTGGAAGGGCCTCCCTGTGGAAACAGGTGATTTCACTCCCACGAGTTGAACAGTGGCCTTTAATTTTGCTTTAAACCGGATCTTTGGAGGCCGCATCCAATCGGTCTTATCATACCGCAAAGATCGAATGATACGTTGTTCCTGTTGGTGCTGTAGCTTGCGCAGAGCGCGTTTGACTTGGGCATAGAATAAGGTGCGGCGTCCACTTTTGGCGTTGGCCAACATATACCGCGCAACCCACACCTCAAAGTCTTGACCGAGCGGGTGATTGGGATTGATAAACCAGGAATGTAGCGAGTGATGTTTGGATGGTTTGGATGGTTTCTTCTTGCGTCCGGGGATAGGGTGGGCGAGGTAACGGATCTCCATTAAGTTTTGGGTGTGAGTGTTGAGGTTTTGCTGGAGAAAACGAGGCCACCGCTTCGTTCGCGCAGCTTGGTCTCGAAGATAATTACTGTAGTATCGGATGTTTCCGGGTTTGAGAGAGACTGGGGTGAGGGCAATGTCTGGGGAGATCCCCATCATTTGAATCGAACGCTCGGGGGGGACCATGTACTGTGCAACTGTGATGCGGTACATCAGCCCCAGCCTGGGGATACTACTCACACTTTGCACCGTTCCTTTTCCATAGCTACGTTGCCCTATCACTAAGGCTCGATTGTGTCCTTGCAGTGCCCCAGACAGTAACTCAGAGGCTGAGGCCGAGTGAGCGCTGAGCATCACGACCATGGGGTAAAGGGCCTCTACATTCTTTCCCGATACTTGGTAGGTGCGCCGCTTGATATTGGCTCCAGCATAGGTGACAACTTGGCCTCTTTCGACAAACATACTGGCGATCGCGACAGCTTCTGTAATACGACCTCCTGGATTTTCCCGTAAGTCGAGAGCAAGACCTAGCAGGTCTCCTTTGGCTTTTCGTCGAAGGCGAGCGAGCTGCTCTCGAATCAATAAAGAGACTCCTCCTGAGAACTGGCGCAGACGAATATATCCGATCTTTCCTGGGAGCAGGTGACTGATCACCAGAGGGCGTGTCATCTTGGCTCGAATCAACACAAATCGTCGGGGTTTGGGCCAGCCCTTTCGTTGGATATGCAAGATCACACGTGAACCACGCAGACCGATGATCTTACGAACCCAGTCACGAAGAACCCCTGACGCAAGTTTCTTTCCGTTGATGGCTACAATCCGGTCCTTTGCTCTTAAGCCAGCGAGGTCGGCAGGGCCATCAGGGACCACACGTCGAATCAACAAAGCCTTCTTCGTTTTATCCCACGACAGGACCGCTCCGATCTTTCCACTCTTTCGATGAGGCCGAAGAGCGCGTCGCCGCAACAGGATTTGACGACTCATGACACGGGTTTGTTTGTCGAGCGTCGCCATGACCCCAAGGACCATCGCATACTCGATCTCAGCGAGTGGCACTTCACCTCGGTAATGGTTTTGGACAAAGGCCGCGATCGGTTGCAATCGTATCCATACGTCGAATAAACCGATAAATCGGGGGAACGACCAGGTTTTACGATAAGGTCCAAGTTGCACGGTATATTGTTTTTTCTGGGTTGACCAGAACACTTTTACCTCAGCCAGTCGTCGCTCTAGAGCCCGAAGGCCTGAGCGGTGCATCTTGTCTGCCTTAAATTGAGTGGGATCGACATAAAACCGTTGAAGTAAGCGCAGTACGAGCCGCAGCAGAGGCATCTTATGGAGAGCGTAGCTCGATGGCTTGGTTGCAGGTCGTGCGGAGACTGGTGTGACGGTGTTGACCAACAAGGCAAGGACAAGGCCCACCATCCATCCATACCGTTTGCAACTTAAATTCATCGATTGGGTCCTCAAGAGAAGTTACGGTGTTGTTTTGGGTGCCTCGTTTTCGGAGCGTGGCAAAAGGATTCGAAAACAAGCGCCACCCAGCGGAGATTCATCCACTTCAATGTGTCCATGGTACGGCTCAAGCAGCTTTTTTATGCTGTAGAGTCCCAAGCCCATTCCAGTGGGTTCAATATTGTCTTGAAGTCCTGGATCGGTCTCCAAAGTCGGCTCCTCGACATTTTTCTTGGTGGAGAAAAACGGATCAAAGATACGTTCACGTAGCTCTTTGGGTACGCCAGGACCCGTGTCGTGAAGCTCCAGAATAATATGTGTATCGTCAAAGCGAGTGGCAATCATGATGCGTGGGTTTTGTTGTTCGTGCATCGCGTCTGTCGCGTTGCGAATGAGGTTGCCAAAAATCTGGGAGAAGTCTCCGTAATTAATCATCACTTTGGGAACACGTGCGTTGAAATCTTCAGAAACGTCAACACGGTGGCGCAGAAAGGCATCGGCTTGCAGAAACTTAAGCTCGCGAACGACGAGGTCTGCCAGGGAAGTGGCCTGGCGTTTGGGTGATTGATCCATTCTACTTTTAAGCATCAGGTTGTAGGTAATATCCTGAATGCGTTCCGCCGCATCTTGAATGGTTTGTATTTTGGCGAGCAGCTCTTCGGGGTTGAGAGCTTTGCTTTTGGAAGGAGAGCTCAGTTGCCAATGAAGTAGCTCACTGTGTCCCAAGATGACACCCAGTGGGGTGTTGAGGTTGTGACAAGTACCTTGAATGAGTTCTCCAATGACAGCTCGTTTTCTCTGACGAAGTAGATCGTCTTGAATTGCGTTGAGGCGTGCATTGGTTTCTTCAAGCTCCTTGATTTGCTTGCGTAAGTCGATGACAAGTCGTTTGCGCTCCAAGGCGTTGCGCAACACGACAGCGAGTTCTTTCCAGATCCTATTTTTGTCGAAGAAGAAGTAGAGGTCGAGTCGGTTGATGGCTTCAATGGTCTTGCTACCGTCGCGCTCCCCTGTCATAAGGATCTGGACAACATCGGGGGAAATCGTTCGGGCTTGTGCTAGGAACTCCACTCCGTCGAGTTCGATCATATAGACATCGGACAGTAGAACATCCACGGGTGATTCGCGGAGATAGGCGAGGGCGTCCAACGGGTTGTCGAATGTGACAACATCCCAGTGACGGTTTCGGCTGACCCTGCGTTTTACAATGTCGAGAAACAGAGGTTCGTCATCCACAATCATGACCACAGGGCGACGTCCGTCGATCTGTGTCAAATCCATCTCCGGTTTCTTTGCTGCTTCCACTTCCATCTTATAAAATCCTGTCAAACTTGATATTGAACTCCTGGATCTGTCCACAGGAGCCTCGGAAGAGCACACCATTTTTAAGCCGGAGCTTACTGAGGGAGGTCAGTTTACAAACACCGATCAGCTCATCTTTCCCTGTAAGATCTTTGTCGCTTACTTGGTATCGAAGAATTTCATTACCCTGAAGTGTGATGATGCGAGAGTGGTTCCAAGCTGGATAAAGGGTGTTTTTTTTGTGTCGGGTTTGAAGTTGGTGTGGTCCCAAATGAACAATAGCATAGGGATCCGGCCGTCCTTTGAAAAAATCCCAGCTTTCTCCATTGATTTTTTTATTTTTAATGATCGCGCTCAATATGGTAATGCGATACTTTCCAGGTTGCAATCTCTCGGGTGGCGATGTACGCAGAGGTTTAATGGTAAGCTGAAGTTCGTAAACGCGCTGGAACCGAAGCTTCCATGTGCCACCTCGGGCGAGATACTTTGGAGGAATCTGCGCTGTGGCATAGTATCCAATCAAATCACTGTTTAAAGCGTCTTTATCCCAAACATACACACGCATGGTTTCATCGGCATGGAGTGTGAGATCACGAAAGGAGCCCCAGCTTGGCGTGAGGGTGTTTCGGGCTGGCTTGGTGCGAAACATCGGACTGTTGCCAAATTTTATCTCAACCATGGTGTCGGGTTGTTTGGTACTTTGGTCGGCGAGGACTGCCGCCTGGGTGCCCATCACCACACTCCATTGGTTGCCATTCTCCAACAACAACTCTTTGGATAAGTTATGTAGCTTTTTCTTACTATCGCCCCAGCAAGGATCCCAACAGTTTTTACTCTTCTTGGTGGGAAAGATCTTCGCCCCCACAACCGTGATACGATAGCGCCCCTGTTTGGGAACACGATACTTCGACTTCTCTGCCTTTGTGGTTTGTGATGCTGATGCTTTGCGAGGTGGTGGAAATTTTTTCTCAAAGTAGAGGTCTGGTATGACCACCCATGCGACGTAGACCAGAATGATAACAATACCGGCAATGATAGCTACTCTCATCGAGGTTTCCTTTATGTCACTCACCCTGGTGGTGCTGTGGTTCCTTTTCTACAGTCCATACATCACACAACAAAACAGTGCGAAGCCCATTAAAAAAGGTGGCTTGTGGTTGGACGGCTTCCGTGTTGCAATCTGGCGGTGTGGCAGAATTTGTCAAGCCCTTTCTTTCGAACTACTCTCCCTGTGAGGATCTTGATCGTGCATACTCTTCCGATATCTACAGATGTTTCCCTTGCTCCTCTGACCTCGCTTGGGATCGGAGGCCCCGCTCAATATCTAGCTCAACCTCAAACCCAACAGGTCCTTCTCGATTGCTTGCGTTGGGCCAAACAACAAAAACTATCCCATTGGATCTTGGGAGGAGGAAGCAATGTTGTCATTGCAGACCAAGGTCTACCTGGCATTGTTGTACAATGGGCTGCAAAGGAAAAACAAATCGTTCACACTCACAATGGTGTTGTGGATGTTCGTGTGGATGGAGGGCATCACTGGGATGATCTCGTTGCGTGGACCGTTAGGGAAGAGTTGGCAGGGCTTGAGTGCCTGTCGGGGATTCCAGGTCGTGTTGGTGCCGCGCCGATTCAAAATATCGGAGCCTACGGACAAGAGGTCAAAGAGTCCTTTTTAACAGCATCCGTTCTGGACCTGGAGACATTCGAAATCAGCTCATGGGATGCAGAGCGATGTCAGTTTGGGTATCGCTCCAGTGCTCTCAAAGCCTCGGCGGGACGACGTTATCTTGTTTTGGATGTGACCTTTCGCTTGCTTCATCAAGGCCCTCCTGCTGTGCGTTATGCCGAGCTTCAACGAACTCTGGAGGCGAGCGACTCTTCTCTCAGCCTACAACATGTGCGCGATACGATCGTACAGTTGCGACGCAAGAAGTCTATGATTCTCGACCCCAATGATCCCAACAGTCGAAGTGCTGGGTCCTTTTTTACCAACCCAATCTTGCGAAATGAACAAGTTCAAGAAGTCTGGGAACGTGTTCGCAACGAACTGAAACCCGGTGTGAAGATGCCCCAGTATCCTGCTGAAGCTGGAAAAACAAAGTTGGCCGCTGCTTGGCTGATTGAACGCTCTGGCTTTTCCAAGGGAGATGGGCAGGGTCATGTGGGGCTGTCACTGCACCACTCTCTGGCCCTGATTAATCGAGGTGGTGCAACGGCCCAAGAACTTCTCGCGTTCGCACATAAGGTCCAAAAGCAAGTGTATGAATACACCGGTGTCAAACTACACCCAGAGCCCGTGTTTCTCGGCTTTGCGAACACACCGTTAGACACCATGTGAGCGGACTTCCTTTTTGAGGGAGCGGACTTCCTTTTTGAGGGAGCGGGCTTCCTTTTTGAGGGAGCGGACTTCCTTTTTGAGGGAGCGGACTTCCTTTTTGAGGGAGCGGACTTCCTTTTTGAGGGAGCGGGCTTGTCCTGTTTTATTCGTGGAGAGAGGGGTCAAGAACGCTGGGGTTGGTGATGAAGCGCATGGCTTCGTGGTGTTCGACAACACCGGCTTCGTAGAGGCGTTGGAGGAAGGTGTCCATTGTGATCATGCCCATGTTGCGGGAGCTTTCCATCACGCCGAGGGCTTGGTGCATTTTGTCTTCACGGATCAAGTTGCGAATGGCGGGAGATGCCATCATAATCTCGAAGGCCGGGATACGACCTTCACCGTCTTTTCGGGGCAAGAGTCGTTGTGCGATCACTCCGAGCAAGGAGGAAGATAGCTGCGAGCGAATCTGTGATTGTTGGTGGGATGGGAATATATCTACGATTCGGGCAATGGTTTGGACGGCGCTGTTTGTGTGTAGGGTAGCCAAGACAAGGTGTCCTGTCTCTGCCGCTGTGAGAGCTGCGGAGATCGTTTCTTGGTCGCGCATCTCGCCAATCAGTACGACATCGGGATCTTGGCGCAAGATATACTTCAACGCGCTGGCGAAGTTCTTTGTATCAGAGAGGACTTCGCGTTGGTCGACGGTGGCCATTTTGCTGGGATGTGTAAATTCAATGGGATCTTCTACGGTGATGATACGGCAGGGGCGAGTGAGATTGATGCGGTCGATCATACAGGCTAGGGTGGTTGATTTTCCAGAGCCGGTGGGGCCAGTGACCAGCATTAATCCATGAGGAGCGTCGATCATTTTCAGGATCGTTTCAGGTATTGCGATGACTTTGGGGTCTGGAATTTCCGATGGAATGGCGCGTAACGATGCTGCCATCTTGCCTTTTTGATAGTAGGCATTGATGCGAAAACGCTGACCTCCTTCAAGGGCGAGAGCGAAGTCTATTTCACGTTCCAGTTGGTAGCTGGTGCGCTGTGGGGTGGATAGGGTAGAGTAGAGTAGGGTGCGCATATCACCACTACTGAGGGGAGCGACCTTCATGGGGTGTAGGCTGCCGTTGATTCGGAATATAGGAGGTCTCCCCACGGTGAGGTGAAGATCGGAGGCGCCTCGCTCCAGGGTGAGTTGGAGTAGAGATTGGATGTCGAGGCCTGAGGTGGGGGTATTTGTTTCTTGACGAAACGTTGCAACTCCAGTGGCCATGCCACGCGCCATGAGGGCAAATTGGTCGGGGTTGCTGGCGTAGGCTTGGCCCATCTCATAGGTGATCTTATCTTGTTTGAAGAGTTCCAAGAGCGATAGGTTAAAGCTTTGTATGCCAGGAGCATTGTCATTTTCCAGGACATCGTGGAGTTCGGTAATTCTTTGTTGGCGAAGGAGTTGGGCTACTGCCGGTGTTGCGGCAAGCATCTCGACAGCAGCGACACGGTGGGTTCCATCCTTCGTGGGGATCAGGCGTTGTGAGATAATACCGCGCAAGCTGAGGGATAAGTCTGTGGCCACCTGATGACGCAGATGCTCTGGATAGTAGCTCATGATTCGTTGCAAGGTTTGAACGGCATTGATCGTATGCAGTGTGGCGAGCACAAGGTGGCCTGTGAGTGCGGCCGATAGGGCGACCTGCATCGTCTCCCTATCGCGCATCTCACCGATCAAGATTACATCGGGGCTCTCGCGAACAACATGGCGTAAGGCGGCTCCAAATGACGTTGTATCCGAGCCGACTTCGCGTTGGGTGATTCGGGAGCGGATATCCTGGTGAATAAATTCGATGGGTTCTTCAATGGTGATGATATGAGCCTGACGTGTGGTATTGATATGATGTACCATCGCAGCCAAGCTGGTGGACTTTCCTGAGCCTGTTGCGCCTGTGACCAGGATCAGACCGCGCTGCAAATCGGCCATTTTTTTTAAGGCTTCGGGAAGTCCAAGGTCGGAAAAAGAGAGGTTTCCGCTGGGGATCGCCCGAGCGACCAACCCGATCTTCCCTGTCTGGCGGTGGAAATTGATGCGATAACGTTGGTTGTGGGACAGCGAGTGGC
>JALTMC010000043.1:5931-8306 GCA_027005175.1 Myxococcales bacterium | reverse complement strand
CTTCTGTACCAGAGCTTGCAACGGCTAAGCTTGGTTCTGTAATGGCTGGCTCTTCCATGCCAAAAACAGCCATGGAGACGGCTGGTTGAGAGGATGATTGCTTTTCCGTCGTCTCTTCTGGCTGTGTACTTTCTCGAACAAACGGACGTCCTCTGCGAGAGCGGGTTGTTGCTTGTTTTTTGGTGGATGTTTTTTTTCGCTTCTCTGTTGCTTTCCTTCTTTCAGTTTTGGTAGCTTCCGTTTGGTGGGGTTTCGTTGCTTTCTTTCTTTCAGTTTTGGTAGCTTCCGTTTGGTGGGGTTTCGTTGCTTTCTTTCTTTCAGTTTTGGTAGCTTCCGTTTGGTGGGCAGGCTCTTCTTCCAAAAGAGCGAGCATGATCTGTGCACTTGCTCGTGTATTTGTCAGTGGATCTTTTCGATCGAGTTTGATCTCTAGCTTCTTACATACATCCGTAAGTTTTGTGGGGCGGATCTCCCAAGTCTTACGTGACTCTTTCATGGTGCAGCGAAACTCGATTGTGGGTGCTTCGATACCCGCAGTGTCACAACAAGCTCGTAAAACAGAACGATCAAAGGATGCATTGTGAGCTACAAGAAAATCGACATCTTCCAACCAGTGTTGCAGTGTGGGCCATAGCTCCGCAAAGGTCGGTTTATCTTTTACCATATCCCATGTTATTCCATGTACATAAGATAGCTGCATGCTTGACCGCGGTGGGCGAATATAGTGATGGACCTCCTCTGTGATCTCACCGTCCTTCACACGAACCAAACCAATCGAACATGCGCTGTCGCGGTAGGGATCAGCTGTTTCAAAATCAATCGCAACATAGCTGTTTGCAGAGTGTGATTCTTGGGTTATAGCTTCAACCTTTGTTTCCTTCTGGTTTGGCTTGCTTTTTTCTGTCACCTTTTGCAGATCTTCCAACCGTTGTTTCCATTTCGGTGCACCTTCTGAAACCTCTAACGGGCCGCTTGTTTGGGCTTTGAGAAGGAAAGGCATAAGGACATCCCAACTCTCCATTTGAGGGAGTTCAAAATGTTGGATGATGCTTTGTAGATCTTTGGACTGCAGATAGGGACCCAGGTGAGTCAGTGTAAACTCTTCCATGCCAAGAAGTGCTTGTATCATCGAATAACGCTTGCGTTTGTCGATTTCTTTCAGATCCAAATCCCTAACTACCGTACGCAATGTCTTGGTGGTGAGTTCTTCTAAGATCTGTTGTTTCATGGCTTTTATCCACTCTTTCTTAGGACCGTTCAAGCGGTCGGTGACCCGGTTTAAGTGATTGGTGACCCGGTTTAAGTGATTGGTGACCCGGTTTAAGTGATTGGTGACCCGGTTTAAGTGATTGGTGACCCGGTTTAAGTGATTGGTGACCCGGTTTAAGTGATTGGTGACCCGGTTTAAGTGATTGGTGACCGGCTCAGCATGGCTCAAATGTCTTTGATACACGGCTAGTTATTCTCATGCCGCAGCCTAACATAACCATGTTGTTATTCAACACAAGGTTGACATAGGGTAAACGGAGCGCAGCCGGGTCCCATGTAGGCTCTCCTACTCTTGATTCTATCACTCTACTTCACTCCTTTCCGCTTCACTTCACTCTACTTCACTCTGTTTCTTGTTGGAAGGTTTGTTGGAGGCTTCTATTTGCCTTTTTGGTTTTCCAGGTAGCGATGGATGACATCCAACGTTACGGTTCCTACCGTTGATATAAAATGGGAGCGTGTCCACAAGGAGGGGAGGCGGCTTTTGAGTGCAGGGAACTCTCTGCGTAAGATACCAGCTGTATGGTTTTTGATACGATTGATGATCGTATGGATGCCTGGTTGAGGGCTCACAGCCAAGACAAGGTGAACATGGTCTGTAAGAATCTTCATCTCCAAGATCTCGTAGCCGATGCTTTCTTGTGCTTCCCACAATAAGGCTTGTAACGCCTCTGCGATATCGTCTGTCAACACTGCACGTCGAAACTTTGGACAGAATACCACATGATACTGGCAGCTATACATAAGATTGGATGACTGAACATATGTTTTGGTAGGATTTGTGAGTTCCATCTGCTCTCCCCATTTGATTGGTACCTTCTATCTAATAGGGGATGTATGTCATCCTGTGTCACACGTCCTGAAAAAAATTTCTTTGTCTTGACAAGTGGAGGTGTTCTTATTAGGATGCGGCCCTCTCTGTGTGGGGCCTTGGCTCCATATTCCCTTCTGGAAGCGGATGTCGACTGGCGTCGGCCACGGTCTTCAAAACCGATGTGCGGAGAGTTCCTTCGTAGGCGGGTTCGATTCCCGTGCGCTTCCGTTTTTTTTTCTTTATCTTTCAGTGTGTTAGCTGTTTCGATGTCTGCTTTGGGTAACATTTGGGT
>JALTMC010000043.1:0-5921 GCA_027005175.1 Myxococcales bacterium | reverse complement strand
ATCTTATCAAACATCTTGGGATGATTTCTTTCTCTTGTCGAATAGGGCTTGATTTGTTGCGAAGACGGGTCTTAACCAAGAGTTGACAGAGGAAGCACCTGATCATCAAAAGTGCGGGAGAGCCAGGGTAGTTGCCGCCTCAACTGATCACAAACGATCAGCGAGAGGAGATCAGAATTTGTTTAGATTGTTCAGATACACTCAAACAGGCTGCTGAGCGAATGGCTCCATCCTGACGAACTTTATCAAAGCGAGCATCCACAATCAGAGCCACAAATTCCCCCAACGGCCGTTGTTTTAGTTCCGTAATGGCTTATCTAGCCGTTTGTTCGCTTTGGATACCGTTGCCGCTGACAGCTCGCTACCAATGGTCTTTTCCAGGAGGTCTCCCACTTTCCTTGTCGAAACTCCGTTCACATACATCTCACTAGCGGCAAGAATAATAGCTTGATCTACTCGCTCATAATCATTGAGAATTTTCGACTCCATGCCCAAACGTGTTTGAGGTCTTTGGAGTTGGAGAGTTCCTACAGGAGTACGTAACGTACGAGGTTTGTAACCACTCCTGGTATCCCGTCTGTCCTCTCCTCTTTCATAGCGGGCGGCCCCGACGTGCTGATCACGCTCCGCTTCTAGGAGAGTCTGTATAACGCTCTGAAGCAACTCTTTGTAAAGATCATAACCTTCATTGGCCTGGGCCTTGTCCAAAAGGTCTTGAAGGTCTAGTTTTGTTGTGGACTGGGTCATTTGGTTCCTCCTTTTTTTAGAATACAGAGGATACCAGTGACCTATGTCACATTCCGTCATTTCGCAGAAACAAGATTACACCATCTTTTATCAGCAATTCGATATGATAGATTGCCTCATGGTTGACATGATAAGGAAATCATAATTCGTTAAGGAAAAGGCTAACTTTAATGACTGATCTGACACCATCTGCTGGAACCTGCATTACTCGTGTGGTTGGAGCACTAACTGGAAGTTACCTCGATTCTCAAAAGATACGAGTCTCCAGCACCACGGATGTTTCCGGTCGCGATTACTTACTTGATACCTGAAAGAATGGTATGGTAACAAATGTTGGAGTAATAGAAACAGAAACTGGTTGGAGGCTAACTTTGGCTCTAAAACCCCGAGACTTTGAGAGTATCACTGAGTTGGTTGAAGACTTTGATGTTGAGGCCAAAGCTGCGCAGGGCAGAGATGGCAAGGGAGCCATACCAAAGTCCATCTGGGAAAGCTATTCCGCTTTTGCGAATACTGCAGGAGGATGGATTATCCTTGGAGCGGATGAAGGACCTGGCGGTCGACTAGTACCTATCGGAATCTCTGAGCCGGAAGATGTGCTGCGCAACTTTTGGAACTCCATCAACAATCGTCAACAAGTCAGTTCAAATATTCTAACCAATGACGATGCCGTTGTTTTTGACGAATCAGGCCTTCAGGTTATTGTGATTCGAATACCACAAGCAGAGCGTCGAACACGCCCCATCTATATCGGCAAAAATCCATTCGAAGGCACATTTAAGCGCAACTACGAAGGAGACTACCATTGCTCTGATGAAGAAATCCGCCGGATGTTCGCTGAAGCATCCGAAACACCACGTGATGCTACCATTGTTGATGGATTTACCTTTGACGACTTTGAGCAGGACTCCATTCACGCCTTTCGCAACCGTTTTCGCACTGCAAAACCTGAGCACCCTTTCCTACAAGGCGACGACATTGAACTCTTCCGCCAGGTTGGTGCTCTGCAACGCAATCGCACAACAGGAAGCACACAGGCAACACGCGGTGGTCTCTTGCTCTTTGGCTCTCACATCGCTCTCAGAGAAGCCTTTCCTCACTTCTTTCTTGACTATCGTGAAGAAAGAAATGAACCCGGTTTCCCGCGCTGGGATGACAGAGTGTGTAGCGACGGAACATGGAGCGGAAATCTCTTTGATTTTTATCGCAAGGTGTATCCAAGGCTGGTCTCAGAACTTCGTATCCCATTCCAAATCAACGAAGAAGGATATCGGATCGATGATACCCCCATACATCAGGCAATTCGTGAAGCTCTCGCCAATACATTAAGTCACGCAGATTACGATGCCCAAACAAATATCATCGTACAAAAACAACCTGACCGTTTTATCTTTACCAACCCCGGAAGGCTTCGTCTCCCTCTCGAAAAAGTTCTGCATGGCGGAACCAGTGACCCACGCAACGAAACCATTCATCGGGTTTTTCTCCTTCTGGGAATTGCGGAGCGGGCTGGTTCTGGTATCCCTAAAATCCTACAAGCCTGGAAGGAACAACACTGGCGTGCACCGCAAATCGAAGATCTCACAGAACCCGAGCAGACACGTCTGACCCTCACGACTGCCAGCTTGCTTCCAAAAGACGCTGTCCAGGAGGTTCAGGCCATCTTTGGAGCTAGCTTCAACCAACTTACACCAGATGGTCGTATCATAGTCGTAACAGCCTTCCTTGAAGGAAACATAACCCACGAACGCCTGAGCCAATTACTGGGAACTCTTCACTCTAGAGATGTCACTCTGCTTCTCCAATTCCTTGTAAGGAAAGACTTCTTAGAAAAACAAGGTATCGGGAGGGGGAGCTATTATCAGATTTTATTTCCTCCCACAGACAGCAAAGAGGATAAGGAAGAAGGCTCCGTACATAAGGAAGAAGGCTCCGTACATAAAGAAGAAGGCTCCGTACATAAAGAAGAAGGCTCCGTACATAAGGAAGAAGGCTCCGTACATAAGGAAGAAGGCTCCGTACATAAAGAAGAAGGCTCCGTACATAAAGAAGAAGGCTCCGTACACAGCAGCGAAGATGAACTGTTGCAAGTTCTAGCGGTGCCATTCGCTTCTAGCAAACGTGTATCAAAGCGTGAATTGCTTGAAAAAGCTATCCTGGACATGTGCCGGATTCGACCATTATCTTCTGAAGAGTTGGGTAACTTATTAAATAGAAAGCCAGAGAGCCTACGCATCCACTATCTCAGACATTTGGTCCATTCTGGAATGCTTACTCTGCGCTACCCAGAGCGTATCACCCACCCCATGCAAGCCTATATTACAACAACCTTTGATAGCGATGACTCCACATCATAAATAATTACGCAAGCGGAGTTCCTATCCAAATCCGTGTATATGACAACAAGATTATGATTTGGAACAATGGCCAACTTCCTGCAGATTGGACGATAGAGCATCTTCTCTCGGCACATGCTTCTATGCCGTTTCATCCCGATATTGCGAACACATTCTTTCGGGCGGGCATGATTGAAGCGTGGGGACGAGGGATTGAGAAGATGCGAACAGTATGTGAAACTGAGGGTGTTCCAAGTCCAGTGCTGCGAGTTGAAGCCATTGGGATGTGGGTGGAGTTCGTCAATCATGGAATAACTCTAGAAGCTGCTGAAATCACTCGTATAATAAAGTCGCAGACCGAGTCGCAGACCGAGTCACTAGAAGTGAGAGTGCTTCACCTTTTGGAGGGAGGTTCAAAGTCCAAGTCCGAACTGTCGAAGGGGCTGGGGCAAAAGAAGGTTTCGGGCCAGCTTAATAAAGTTGTCCGACTGCTTCTGGTCGGGGAGGCTATCGAGTTTACAATTCCTGGAAAGCCACGAAGCCGGTTACAAAAGTACCGTTTGACCAAAAAAGGCGAGGCTATCTTAGAAGAGTTGGGATACGAGTTTGAGTAGGCATTGAGATAACGAGGTAAACAAGAATAGATCGCAATGGACGAGTACCAACCGTGATAGACTGAAAGCTGTTGTTTCGGTGGTTGCAGGGTTTCGCTTATGTTACGGTGGCTTGGTTAAAGCTTTGCCTCGGGTTCGATTCCCGTGCGCTTCCGAATAAGTCTGTAATAATCGTGGCTTTATGATTCTTCGATCCTGGAAAGAGCCAACGCGCAAAAAGTTTGTGATGGCTCTTTTTTTGCGTGGTGGCTCTTTATTCGATTCCTTCCGTTGTTTTCGTTCATTGTCTCCCATTTCTCCTCGTTCTTTTTCGAGCATTCTCAATCCAAATCGGGTTATACTGTTGTGGCGGTGGTAGAGAAAATCACCATATGATGATTTGCTGACTATGAATTGATAGAGGCCAATATATGAACGAAAGCCAGAACATTGAATTCAAACAATCCTGGCGAGATGAGTACCTCAAATGGATCTGTGGATTTGCTAACGCGCAGGGTGGCGCTCTTTATATCGGTGTGAATGATAAGGGTATATCTATAGGGGTGAAGGATGCCTCGAAATTGTTGGAAGATCTGCCAAACAAGATGCGTGATATTCTAGGAATTGTGCCAGATGTCGACTTGATCGTGGAAGATGGAAAAGAGGTCATTCGAATCACGGTAGAACCGTTTCCTTATCCTGTCAGTTATAAGGGCCAATACCATGTTCGTACCGGTAGCACCAAACAAGAACTAAAAGGTGCTGCTCTTGACCACTTTCTTCTCAGCAAAACCGGGAAGCATTGGGATGGAGTTCCACTACCAAGGGTCAGCACCGATGACCTTGACCCTCAAATTATCACCTGGTTTCGTGAACGTGCTGCTCGAAGCAAACGTTTGAGCCTGAAGATGCTGGAAGTTGACGACGCTACCCTCATCGAAAAGCTTCGCCTGATGGACGGAACCTACCTGAAACGGGCAGGGATGCTTCTGTTTCATCCCGATCCAGAAGTCTTTGTGACAGGTGCTTATATCAAGGTCGGATATTTCCGCACAAACAGCGACCTTTTGTATCAAGATGAGATACATGGTGACCTCTTTACTCAAGTGGAAAAGACGTTAGAACTTTTGCTGACCAAGTATCTAAAGGCCTTGATTTCTTATGAAGGACTGCAGCGGGTCGAATCTTACCCTGTTCCAGAGAGTGCCTTGCGTGAGGCCTTGACCAACGCTGTGGTCCATAAAGATTATGCAAGCGGTGTACCAATACAAATTAGCGTGTATGACGATAAGATCATGCTCTGGAATAATGGTCGACTTCCCGATACCTGGACAGTTTCAGACCTTCTTGCCAAGCATGCTTCGTTGCCATTTAACCCCGACATTGCAAACGCATTCTTTCGAGCGGGTATGATTGAAGCCTGGGGACGAGGGATTGAGATGATGCAAACAGCCTGTGAACTGGAAGGTGTTCCTGGCCCAGTCTTGAGGGTTGAACCTGTCGGCATATGGGTCGAATTCGAAAACCATGCTTCGCGGCCCGAGTCGCGGCCCGAGTCGCGGCCCGAGTCGCGGCCCGAGTCACTGGATGCTAGAGTCTTGAGGTTGTTGGAGTTAGGACCGAAGGCCAAGTCAGAGTTGTCGAAAGAACTGGGGCATAAGAAGATCTCAGGGCAGCTCAAAAAAGTTATCCGGCAACTTCTAGATGAGCAGGCTATCGGGTTTACGATCCCCGAAAAGCCAAGAAGCCGGTTGCAAAAGTACCGTCTCACCAAAAGGGGCGAGGCTGTTTTGGAAGAGCTGGAACACGATTTTGAGTAACATTTAGGTAACGAGATAAACCACAATAGACCGTAATAGACGAGCACCAACTGTGAAAGACTGAAAACGGTAACTTCGGTAGTTACAGGGTTTCGCTTATGTTACGGTGAGTTGGCGAATGCATTGCCGAGGGTTCGATTCCCGTGCGCTTCCGTTTTTTTCTCCTTTTCTTCCATAGTGTTACAGGTTCAAAGGTCCGTTTTGGGGAACATTTAGGACACATCAAATTTCTGATATTGCACGATAGTACCAATTCTGTATTCTAAAAACCTTTCTCCTATTTATATCTTTCGGTTCGGATTTGACTCAAAAAGAAACTATACCGCGAGTTATCACAACTTGCGTTTAACGTGTAGTTGTGATATCTAGAGTCATTGGTCAAGTATAGAGTGGAATGGAGCCAATGATTCGTATCGAGTTTACAG
>JALTMC010000042.1 GCA_027005175.1 Myxococcales bacterium | reverse complement strand
GATCCAGCCGCTGCGAAAAAGTATTACAAGAGGGGGATGCGAGCTTTTCTAGGAGGGAAACTAAAGAGGGCGGAGAGGGAACTCAAGCGGGCGATTCGAGCCAATCCAAAGCTGGCAGATGCCCATCGTGTTTTGGGAATGACCTATATGCGGATGCAAAAGAAACGAAAAGCCAAACGTCACCTCAAATCCTTCCTCCGGCTTGCCCCCGGTCATCCCATCGCAGGTATGATTAAAAATCTCGTCAAAAGCCTCTAACTCCAACCTCGTCACAGACTTCTAACCTTGTCACAGGCTTCTAACCTTGTCAAAAGCCTCCAACGCTAGATGAGTCTCGCGCCGATAATCACGACAGCCAGCAGCACAGAGAAGCCACCAATCAACCCAAAGTAGACGCGGATATCTCGAAAGAGACCGCGTCTGGAGCTTTTATTGACGAAGTCAACGCTGTTGGACTCCTCCAGACGTCGTTTGGCATGACGAGTTGAAAGTAGCGACTCATCTTCGACCCAAACGGGCTGAACTCCCAAACACTCTTGAACAGGAACAGGACCATCAAGACCAAGAAGGTGCTCAAGCTTAGCTTTGTAGGAGATCTCTTCGATGATCTTGCGATACGTTCGAGAAGCCACACGAATCCCAAGACCACATATCATCGTAGAGAGAATAGGACCCAACAACAACAACAGAGAAACTCTACCTTTTTGAGCATATAAGGTAAATACACCTGAAAGCGTTAAACCCAAGACGGCATAACATACAGCAGAATAAAAATTGACAAAGCGGTAGAGTTCTTCACGAAAAGACTTCTCTCTGCTCTCCACAAGTTCATAGAGTTTGAGGATATTCTCCCGAGTAAAGCCATCCTCTTTCTGCAAGTACCACATACGTTTTTCCTTCTAGATTTCGTAGTTCCAGTGTAAAGCAACGGTGGTTTACACTCGTCCATCTGAGAAGAAGCTCTCAGAACCGTATCATCCAATAAAAAACAGCCTTATGGGCTAAGTCTTCACCCTATTGCCCACAGAAAAGTACACTTTGTACGCCACAAGAATCCAAGGGGGATACTACAACGAATGAAAGACTGTATCAATGATGCCAATTTCTAGCCAAGCACCACAGGAGCCCTCTCCCCTCCCAAGCCCTCCTATGATGATGCGGGTATCAATGGTGCCAATTGGTGTGGGTATCAATGATGCCAATTTCTAGCCAGGCACCGCAAGGCATGGTATTTTGACGACAGACCGGAGTGTACCTACATTTTTGCTGTGAGACGGAGTGGATATCTTGTTACAATTGGGGCCTTTTGATCTCATACAACCCATTGGTCGTGGGGGGATGTGTGAGGTTTGGCAAGGCAAGCACCGCACACAAAATATTCCTGTTGCGATCAAGGTGGTACAGGAAAGCCATTCGCGCCCGGAACGCTACATTCGCACATTCCGCGACGAAGTTCGAGCGATGGCAGGACTACAACATCCTTCCATTGTTCAGATCTACGACTATGGTCAGATCCCTGCCGACCTCGCCAAACACTCCGGTGGGAAAGTGGCCACAGACAGCCCTTATCTGGTCATGGAGTTGGGAAAAGACTCTTTGCAAGCATGTTGTGGCAAGCTTGCGTGGTCCCGTTTGTACAAGATCCTGCTTTCCTTACTTGACGCCCTCTCACACGCCCATGCCAAAGGCGTCATTCACCTAGACATCAAGCCCGGTAATGTCTTGTTGTGTGGTGGACAAACCATAAAACTAACAGATTTTGGGCTCGCTCACGCCATGGGCTGGGACTACAAATCCGACGTCAGCGATGAAATCATCGGAACCCCCTCGTATATGGCACCCGAGCAGTTTGAGCGTCGATGGAGGGACTACGGCCCCTGGACCGATCTGTACGCTTTGGGCTGTACCATCTACACCCTTCTCACAGGAGAGCCTCCTTTTGGACGACTCGAAAACCTGGAAGAGATGATGCGCTCTCACCTCTACCGCCCCATGCCACAGTTACCTCCACACTGTGTCGTTCCCCCTTCTTTTGATC
>JALTMC010000041.1 GCA_027005175.1 Myxococcales bacterium | reverse complement strand
TCGATAATTTGTACGATATTCGGATGATCAAGCGAGGCGAGACTCTGAGCTTCACGTCGGAAACGTGTGACAATATCTTTGTTGTCTGCGATGTGTGGATGCAGTATTTTTACAGCAAACGACTTGCTGAGGCGTGTATGTTCTGCTCGATAGACTGCTCCAAATGCACCACCACCCAGTTTTTCAGTTAAGCGATAATCTTTAAACTCTCGCCCGAGAAGACGATCCTTGATTTCCATCTCTGATTCAGAGCCCCATACTTCAGATTACGTTGGGAATTGTTACAAAGGTATACCATGTCCCTTTACAAAAACAAACATCAGTTTATTTAACATCCCACATGATTCCTATTCTCCAACAAACAGAGTTTGAGGATTGTGTCAAATGATGTCCTTTGCTAGACGGAATTACCGACTTAGGGTACACCAAAGAAAGAAGAAAGATCAACCGCCTTGATCTCATTTGTATCGTTGGCCCCCCAAACCGTTACGGTGTCTTACCTATGAAGAACAACGTCCCCTTTCGATTCGGTATTATTTCCTCTTCCTTCAACACACAATATCATGTTGTCTTGCTTGCAACCATGGTGGCAACTCTACCATTCATTTACGTTGCCCATGCAGCCCCAGCACCAACCCGTGTCATCCAACGCCCGACTCCAGCAGCCAGACGTTCCGTCCCACAACACAAGACTCCGCCAAAGGCTCGTCCAACGGCACGTCACCTGAAAGGAAAAGCCACTTCTCGTCCGGTCCCGATCCGTATCCCTGCCGATCTACCCGTCGCAGCCCAACAAGGGTTTCGTTTAACAGAAACCCTACTTCGCCATTTGGGAAAACAAAGATACCAAAAGGTACTGGCTTTGATGAACGACACAATTCGAAAAGTATTGACTCCCCACCATCTGAGTCGTCAAGATCAGATGGTGCGATCTGTGATTGGAGTGTACCAGTGGAATACACTCCGGCTTCACTCCAAGATCTCACACAAGGGGCAAACTCGATACATCTGGCATGGCCGATTTGTCAAAGAAAAAGGAACGATACTGGTACTGTTCGATGCCAACAACAAGATCAGTGGCTTTGTCATTCAGAGCCCCTCCTTGTTGCGCAAGCTCCATAAAGAACAGGCTGCCCCTACGATGGACCGTGTCGCCAAAGGCCGACTGGAGCAGTATGTCAATCTCCTCTTGCGTGGCTACAACCTTGGAAAGTGGAAGCTCTTCTCCAAACCTTGTAGCCTTGTGATGAAAAAGATGATGGCCCCCCCACGATTCCAAGCGTTGCGCAAGAAGTTATTGCAACAATACGGACGCTATCAGTCGCGCCGACTTGTCGAAGTACGACGCCTCTCCTCCTTACCCAATGCACTGATCTTTCGATACTATAGTAAATTCTCCAAACGCAGCAAAGTGCGCTTGCAGATCGTATTTCAGAAAAAGGGCCAGAGCTACCAAATCGCAAGTTGGCAGCTGCGCTAACCCGCACAACAAATCATAACGTGGGAAAGCCTCAGAATTAGGAGAAACGAACGATGTACAGTGGTGATTACAACACAGAATACGCAATGTCGGGTGAGGAATTCAACTCCTTTCGACGGCGTCGGTCCCCAGGAGTCGTCGCATTTTGGACCTCTCTCTTTGTCTCGATCGGAACCTTTTTACTACTGCATTTTGTAGCATTACCGGCCTTTCAAGTCTCCTCACAAAAAATAGTGGTGCCCCAGCTCTCAGGTCTGGGGATTGCACAAGCGGTCAAGGTCTTGGGTGCGATGGGGCTGCGCCTGGAACGAATGGCACGACAGGCCGACCAAAAACCGGCTGGAACGATCCTCTCTCACGTCCCCCTACCTGGTCGTCGGGTGAGCCCCAACACCTCCATCCGTGTGATCGTTAGCTTGGGTCCCACCAACCCATCTCGCTCCATGACCAGGAAAGCACCCAGAACTAACAACGAGCCCTCCCCAACAGACGACGCAAAAGCTCGCAAGAGACCAACTCCAAACAGAACGGCAACGACCGCTCGGCCCAAACAAGCCAAAGGATTTGTTCGAATTCCCAGGTTGACCAGCATGAGCCTGTCCAGAGCCAAGCGAGTGCTACGACGTATGGGCCTGCGTCTACGACACATCTCGTTTGGTGCAGACGAAGACAAATCACCACACTGGGTCTTGGGCCAGAAACCTCGCCCCTACACCCGTGTCAAACGTGGAAGCCCTGTAGATCTCACAATCAATCGGGATGACCTTTAAAAAAGCCCAAATCCCAAAGCTAGAGTTGTCATTTGAACATTGTCTGGATGTAGGTAGGGAGGGCAAAGGCCGCTTGGTGTATCCCAGGGTTGTAGTATTGTGTTTGAATCTGACTCAAACAAAACCTATCCGTTAAAATATCAAGAGGTTGACGCCTAGCATTGGTGTTGTCAGTTGCCCAACCAAAAGCCATGTGTCCACCTGTGTAGGTTGGTACAGGCGCACAGTAAAAATGATAGTCCGTAAAGAGGGAGCGAAAGATCTTTGCGTTTTCCACGATCTCTTCGGGTTGTAAAAATGGTGTTCCATTTTGTGTGACCAAGATCCCATTGGGCCTCAGACACCGGCGACAGTTTTGGTAAAAGTCCTCGGAAAACAAAACCTTGGCAGGCCCAACAGGATCCGGTGTGTCAGCGATGATGATGTCATACGATTCGGAGGTGTCCTGAACAAACTGAGAGGCATCAGCGATGATCACCTGACTGCGTGAGTCGTCAAAAGCACCGTTCGAATGTTTTGGTAGGTATTCTTTCGATAGCTCAATAACATCTGCATCAATTTCAACCAATGTGGCTTGTTCGATAGATCGATGTTTTAATGTTTCACGCAACATACCACCATCTCCCCCACCAATGATCAAAACTTTCTTCGCCTGCCCATGTGCGAAAATGGGTACATGAGTGAGCATCTC
The DNA here is from genome assembly GCA_027005175.1 of Myxococcales bacterium. Lineage (GTDB taxonomy): Bacteria > Myxococcota_C > UBA6777 > UBA6777 > UBA6777 > M3003. The sequence continues at coordinate 5,383 of JALTMC010000041.1, read as the reverse complement.
ATGGTAAATAAACTCGTCTTTTTCCGTCGTTTGTATAATACCATCCAGGGCCATCACTCGACCAAAGAACTCTGTCTCAAACAGCACCAGATGTTGATGATCTGTTTTCTTTTCAAATAAGATACTCTCCATCTTAAAGAACTGGCCATAGGTTTCATGAATGAGTTCGTAAAATAGTTCTGCCATTGAGGCTCTCCTTGAATATGTACAAAGTAACTATAATCCAAGCTATAATCCAAGCTATACCATATTTCCACTCAAGCACTGTAAGAAGCCCGTAGGAATTGTCTACTCTTTGAGTATAGAGAGGAGTAACTCTCGACATACTTTGCTGGCAACGACATTAGATGTTCCTGTAAGATCACAGGGAGGAGAGAGTTCGACAACATCGATACCTACGATATGATTTAGTTTTTGGAAGGCTCGAAAGAAAGGATGGAGTTCCAGAAACTGCAAGCCACCTGGCTCGGGAGTGCCTGTGCCGGGGAAAATACCGGGGTCTAGGATATCGAGATCAAGGCTGATATAAACAGGGGCATCGGTCAGGGCTGCACAGGTCGCATCGATACTGTCTTTGTCATGAGGCCTCAAGCTGTCGATGGACTCCATCAAGACGTACTCTTCACGAGTCCCTGAACGGATACCAAATTGATGCAGTCGGTCTGTGGGTAAAAAGTCTAAGACCCGTTGAAAGACAGTTGCGTGACTATAAGGGTTCCCCATATAGTCTTCACGCAAGTCAGCATGTGCATCCAGATGGATGAGTTGTAGGTCAGGGTATTTTTGAAAGGCTGCACGAATGAGAGGCAGTGAGATCAGATGTTCACCACCGAGCCCAAAGGGGATCTTTCCTGCCTTGTGAATATGCTCAGCTGCCTCGCCAATCATGGACAGCACACGCTGTGTATCACCCAAAGGAAGTTCCAGGTCTCCCTGGTCGTGGAAGGCCAGTTCGGTAAGTTCGCGGCGCAAAAGGGGCGACCAACGCTCCAGCCCATAAGAGGCCTCACGGATGGCCTGAGGCCCAAAGCGACTACCGGGACGATAGCTACATGTTCCATCATAGGGACAACCCAGCAGGATAACATGGGCGTCATCAAAAGAAGACTCGGCATCCATGAAGGGGTTCATACGTTGACTTCCTTTAAGATAGAGTCAAGGTTTTCACGAATAAAGTTTGGCAACACAAAAGCGGCAGATTGGAGCCCTGCATTGTAGTATTTCGTGTTGAGGTTTGCCATTTCGATCCGTTTGGGATCAAAGTCGGCCTGCGCATCACGTCCATCTTTGGTACAAAAGGCAAAGCTCCAGGCCCCACTGGGGTAAACTGGGATATGAGCCATGTACATCTTCGGACAGGGAAAGACCTGACCCAAGAGGCCATAGATCTTTTGGATGGCTTTAGGATAAAAGAAGGGGCTCTCGCTCTGACAAACAAGGATTCCCTTGTCTGAAAGAATCGTTCGACAGCTTGTATAAAATTCTTTGGTGAAGAGCACTGCTGCCGGGCCAAAAGGATCCGTTGAATCCACGATAACAAGATCGTAGGTATCCCCTGACCTCTCCCTATCCTTTACGTACTTGATACCATCCTCGATACGTAAATCTAGCTTGGGGTGATTCAGAGCGCAAGAGACTTCAGGAAAGTACTCCCTGCACTTTTCTACAACAAGGCCATCGATCTCAACCATCGTCACCTTTTTCAAGGTGGGATGCTTGACCAACTCTCGAACGGTACCACCATCACCGCCACCGATGACCAGGACAGTTTGGGGATCTGGATGAGCCAACATGGGCAAATGGGAGATCATCTCATGATAAACGAATTCGTCATGTTCGGTGAGCATCATACAACCATCCATCACTAGAGCCTTACCCAGCCCCTCTGTTTGAAAGATCTCAATACGCTGAAAATTACTCTGACCAACAAACAAGGTATCTGTCACGCGAACCTGGAAGGCTGTGCCATTGTAATCTTTTTCCGTAAACCACAACTCGGTAGCTGGAACCTTACCTTCAAATTCAAAAAAACTCATGATAATTTCTGACCTGTTCGGTTCGATATGGAGAATGCAAGTGCGAGTTCCCAATGTCTCGTTCCCCAAAAAAGAAGGCAAAGCATGGAGATTCCACTCGGCACCCGGAGCAAAAGAGAGAATCACGAACTTAGAGTGATTTACACTCTAACACCCAAAGAGACAAAGAAATTGCTCGCAAAAGAGTGGAAAGATGGTCCGAAGCCCAACAAGAAGAGAGAAGAACATGAAACTCTGGAATGTGAAAGATGCCCTCAACTTATATAACATCCCCTATTGGGGACAGGGTTATTTTGGAATCAACAATAAGGGTGAAATCGTGGTACACCCCCACCTTGATGAGGCCGAGATATCACTTCCAGAGCTGGCTGAGACACTCACCCAGCGCGGTGTGTCCCTGCCAGCCTTGGTGCGCTTTCCAGAGATACTTCACGATCGTGTCAATCGCCAATGTCAGGCATTTAATCAAGCGATCAAAGATGCAAACTACCAAAATCAGTATACAGCGATCTATCCAATCAAGGTAAACCAACAAGGGACTGTTGTTCAGGAAGTTCTGGCCTGCCAGGCAGCCAAGAAGAACCTTCAAGTGGGCTTGGAAGCAGGCTCAAAGCCCGAGATTATGGCCGTGTTAGCGATGGCTCAGCATTCCGGTTCCGTCATCATTTGTAATGGATACAAGGATCGAGAATACATTCGTCTGGCACTGCTTGGCGAGAAGCTCGGTCATCGCGTCTATATCGTCTTAGAGAAGAGCTCTGAGTTGCCATTGATCATGGAGGAGGCGAAGCGCCTCAAAGTTAAACTGCGACTGGGGATACGTGCTCGATTGTCCAACCAGGCGAAAGGCAAATGGGAAGCCAGCGGTGGTGAAAAATCTAAGTTTGGCTTGTCTGCGACTCAGGTTCTGGAAGTGGTACAGCAGTTGAAAGAAATGGATATGTTGAGTTCTCTTCAGCTCTTGCATTATCACCTGGGCTCCCAAATTGGAAATATCCGTGATATCCGAAAAGGTGTAACAGAGTGTGCTCATGTATACGCTGAACTCCGGCATTTGGGGTTGAGCATTGATTGTATCGATGTGGGAGGAGGCTTGGCGGTCGATTACAAAGGCACTCGAACCCAGAGCCAGTTCTCGATGAACTACAGCATGATCGAGTACGCAAACAACATCGTCTACACGTTGCGCAATGTTTGTTTGGAACGGGAACTCCCCATGCCTTGTATTATGTCCGAGTCAGGACGCTCTATTTCAGCCCATCACGCTGTTTTGATCACGGATGTACAAGGTTGTGAACGATTGGAACACAAGAGTTTGGAACCTCCCGAAGAAGAGGCATCCGTCCTTCTTCACAATATGTGGGAATCCTGGCAAGAACTCAATGAAGATATTGATTCTCGCGCACTTGTAGAACTATTCAACGACACTCAGAATGACCTTGTCGAAATTCATACGTTGTTTGGAATGGGGATGCTCAATCTAGAGCATCGCGCCTGGGCCGAACAGATGAGCTTGCGTATTTGTGGCATGTTGGCCAAAAAACTTTCCCCTGAGAATCGGGCACACCGAGACCCTATTGATGAACTCCATGAAAAACTCGCCGACAAGCTCTTTTTGAATTTTTCCATCTTTCAGTCTTTGCCAGATGCATGGAGCATCGACCAAGTCTTTCCTATCTTGCCTCTATCTGGCCTTGAAAAGAGGCCAGACCGTCGGGCTATTCTCTTTGATATCACCTGTGACTCCGATGGTGTAATTAAGCAATACGTGGATGGACAGGGTATAGAAACAACCCTACCTGTTCCCGCCTGGTCGCCAGAAAACCCCTTCCTTATAGGCTTTTTCCTGGTGGGCGCTTACCAAGAGATCCTTGGCGACTTGCACAATTTGTTTGGTGATACCGATACCGTTGTCGTTCGCCTGGATGAGAACAAACAAATCAAAATAGAAGAGTTCAATGTCGGCGATACAGTCGAAGATGTTCTGGGCTATGTGAACCTAGACTCCAAACGGTTCTTGCAGAGCTACCGACAACTGGTACGAGCACGTCTCCCCCGACATGAACATCGAGAGGTCCTGGCAGAGTTGGAAGCGGGCTTACGTGGATACACCTATCTCGAAGATATTGGACCGGAATAAACCGAGCTAGTTGACAGATGATGTGGAAATCGATACATTGCCCCCGCAATCGGGTAATCCCCCGCCCTCCTCTATGCCTCTTCAAGACTCATAATTCTTTTAGAATTCAGGCACTTGAGAAGCAGCACCTTCAATACCAGATTTGCCCCTGTGATGGCATCGTTTTTCAGACAGCGTCCTGTTTGTCAAACGGAGGCTGTCAACGATGTCTTGGGTCAACAGACATGATTCGATTCGAAAAGGATACCAACATTGTTGAGAGAGGCATCTCGTTGTTGAGATGTCTGTGTTCTCGATTTCATGGCCAGCCCCGTCAGAACTCGAACTCGGTACTACGGCGGCTTCGACCAAACTTAAAAAGGAAAAAGTAAAGCTATGGCATTCGCACCTGAACGCAAACAAGAGTTGATTAGCAAATTTAGCACCCATGATTCTGATACGGGTTCTCCCGAGGTACAGATCGCTCTTTTGACAGAGCGCATCACCTACCTGACCGCGCACTTCAAAGTACATCCCAAGGACCACCACTCACGCCGTGGTCTGTTGAAGTTGGTCGGCCAACGTCGCCGCCTGCTGCGCTACCTTAAGAGTAAAAATCTCGAACGCTACCTCGCCATCATTGGTGAATTAGGTCTGCGTAAATAAGTGGGGCAAACCCCTTAGGGTCCGTCCAAAAAGAAAGTCGTTGATTTGCGCTTCGATTCGCCGCCCAGGCGAGGCTCTCCGACGAGAGAATAGCTTGCTATTCCAAGGAGGTAGAACAAAGCCAGGGTGGATGAAGCGGAGATGCAAACGGTATAGGTTATTTTGGGACGGCCCCTTATTTCAAAGTTCCGAATATTCCAGCCCACACAGGGTTGAAAGCACGAGTGATTAATCTATGAGTGTAGTTATCGAAAGTGCACGTGTTGGTGCACATGAGATCTCGATTGAAACAGGACATGTTGCCAAGCAGGCATCCGGCGCAGTGATCGTTCGCTGCGCAGATACCGTATTGATGGTGACAGCAGTGTCCTCCAAATCCCCACGGCCAGGTCTCGACTTCTTCCCCCTGACCGTGGAATACCGCGAGATGGCTTTTGCATCAGGCAAGATCCCCGGCGGTTTCTTCAAGCGTGAGAGTCGTCCCTCCGACAGAGAGATTCTCACCTGCCGTGTTATCGACCGTCCCATTCGTCCGCTGTTTCCGGAAGGATACAAGAACGAG
>JALTMC010000040.1 GCA_027005175.1 Myxococcales bacterium | reverse complement strand
CGGCAACAGGCTCTTGTCAGATCTGGACATGGGATATCACTTGGCTGGCGGGTCCAGTTCGTGGGATGTTCTACTATCTCTATTTGATCATCGACCTGTATAGCCGAAAGATAGTAGGTTGGGAGGTTTATGAGCGAGAGAGTTCAGAGTATTCAGCTGAGGTCGTGAAAAAAGCAGTGTTGTCAGAAAAGTGTGTGGGCCAACTTCAAGTCCTGCATTCGGATAATGGAAGCCCGATGAAGGGAAGTACATTGGCAGGATTACTGGAGTGGCTGGGTGTCGAACGCTCACATAGCCGTCCAAGAGTGAGTAATGACAATCCCTTTAGCGAAGCGATATTCAGGACTTGCAAATATCGTCCGAACTACCCGACGGGAGGGTTCAAAGACATGGAGGCCGCAAGGTTGTGGGTGCATGAGTTTGTGAGATGGTACAACCTCGAACATCAGCACAGTTCGATTGGCTATGTGACTCCAACTCAGCGGCATGATGGTGAAGACAGAATCATTTTGGACAGGAGAAAGGAAGTGTATGAAGCAGCAAAAGCAAGACATCCAGAACGATGGTCAGGTAAGATACGGAACTTTGAGCCAGTAGGAGAAGTCCATCTCAACCCCATCAAAGTCAGCAAACATGAAGGACTCTCCTGACTCTCAACGATGTTGTGTTTGAGTTTTTCGAATCCTTGAAAGCAAAGACAGCATAACCCTATCAGCTGTTTTGAAGAAGATAGAACTGGTCAAACCTGAGCATCATTCGAGCAAAGGGAATGTTGGACAGGGCAATCCACATAACAGTCCGATACTACGAACTCATCGGATACTGGAGGTCGAGACAAAAGTTATCAAGTTATCAAGATTCAACAATAAAAATGCGACAACTTCCTTGACAACTACCGAGAGGTACTAATAAAAATAATATATACAAAGAACCTCGTAAAATCCAAGTTTTGAGAGGAAGAATGTCTACAAACCAACAAAAGACCCTTGCAAAGAAGAGCATGCAATTCTTTTTTCTTGTCGCAATAATTTTCTGTGTTGCTCGACTCATATTTATTTGGACAGCTTTCGGTAACTTTTACTCCGAACCATCAAGGGTAGAAATAACTCCAAATATCCGAAGGATAAGTAGAAATGCAATACAGTGGTATCAAAGACGAATGAAGTACACAAACATTGGAGAACAAGCGTCATTTCCATGTAGTGGAAAAGGTTGGATTTGCAGCCCCAAATACCCATCAATAAGATACATTCGCCGTTCATTCTTTACTAGAAGCAATAACTGCTTTTATCCTCAAGATGTGAATAGGTGGCAGCATTTATGTTGGCAAAAACTTCGATTCTCTATAGTAAATCCCCATCAAGCCCAATACTGCTATAGAGCCGATGGCCATGGAAAAAACTCTGCCTTTCAAATCAATGCAAGAATTGACCCTCATTGTAACAGAAGATACGTTTACTATACAGTACTTGGCGATGTGAACCAAAAGACCCAAATCCCCAGAGATACAGGTATCATAATCAACCAAATAAGTAATTACTTTGACGCACATCAACAACCTTTACCAACACTGAGAAAGAAAGCTTCATCGATCTTAAAGTGTCCGCAGCATAAAATAAAGCTCATACCTGCAAGAAGCCAATGGCTTGGGCTAGAGGTCAAAATTGTCAAAGGGTGTGAAGAAAAAATGATTTTTCATCGATATTGTAAAAGTTGCAGTTGGAACACCACACGAATAAGACTCCAAGTGACTCCTTCTTCCAACCAACAAAGTAAAATCATTTGGTAAAAGAAACAATCTAGCATAAACGGAGAAGGTATCGTGCGGAGGAGGAGAGAATGTCCTTCACCCTACCGGAGAAAATAATATAAGTAGCAGCAAAGTCCCCATAGATAGTCACACGTTCCTTAAAAGGAGACATATCATGCAATATCTAGTTACTCTTTTCTTTATATTTTTCTTTTCCCTTACCTCCTGCACAGACAAAGCCAAAGCTCCTTTGGGCAAGCAGAAGCAAGCTTTGTCCAGCCCAAGCCAGAAG
>JALTMC010000039.1 GCA_027005175.1 Myxococcales bacterium | reverse complement strand
AAGAAGAGTATGATTTAAACAAACGGGACCTCCAGCCCTTCCCCGTCTGTTGTACGGTCGGTGGTGGGAGGACATGAGCGCGACGTTTGGCTGCTCTGTTAGGGTTTGCGACGTCTACCGAGGTCTGAGTTGTGGAGAACATCGGTGAGGATTCGTCCATCGAGTCGAAAGTTGAGATTACCAAATCCCTTCCAGCGACGGGGCCATCGAAGTCCCATAAGGTGAGCAAGAGTGGGTGCGATATCAACGATATACGCTCGACGCTTGCGCAAGGTTCGCCAGCCTCGGCGGCGGACACCGGGGCCCGCTCCCAGGAGGAACGTCCACATCTGACGCGCATGAGGAAAATAGCCGTGAGCACCATAGGAGTATCGTCGAAAGCTTCGGAGAATCCCACGGCGTCCGTGGTTTGTGCGAAACAAACAGTGTGGTCGTGTCACAGCGATGAGGGTGGGAGAGCCGGCATGTATTCCCACACGGAGCTTGTCTGAGTCGGAGTGGTCGACTCGAGGTAGCCCTAACTTTGCATACTCTTTGGGAGTCAAGACCGCTTCGATGCATCCACGCCATCGAGGATCTCGCAGAGCTTTGTGGACTCGTGGAGTATGGGTCTCTTTGTAGTCGGGCTTGATGTAAATGAAGGCGGCGTGTCCGTTGACAAACGACATCACCTTCTCGCGTCGTCGATTTTTTCGACCGAGGCTGCGATACTTACTAACTCGGGCCTTGATCAGGAGTTGTCGGATGTCGAGTGAGTGAGTGATGCGAACAAAGCCATGATCCGATGTCATAAAAGTAGCCGTCTTTGACCAGATCTTGGCTCGTTTGTAAGCGAGGATCACTTGTCCGATCAGGCGGTCCATCTGCTCAAGCCCCCAACGTTCGATCCAGGGAGAAGGACCATATTTGTGAAGGAGGCTGTCGGGAAGGAGCAAGTGCAGCATCATCAGTCGTGGGATACGACGACGTCCACGACGTGGTGCAACCAGCCGAATCGCAAGATCTCGCATCAACATATCTGTTTCAATGCGCTCTTTGGCAGCGATCCGTCCAAGCAATCGTTTGAGTTCCTGTCTGGGTAGGTGTTTGTAGTGAGTTCCCCGATACTCTCCCCACCACATTTGCAACAACTCCCGACGTAGGGCTCTGGAGGTATAGCGATAGGACAGAGCCGAAGACCCCATAATCTCGGGAAGATTGTAGTAAATATGTTTTGCTCGCTGGGTTCCCGGCCAGTTGAGCGCAGCCGTTTTCCAACCGCGAGCAGAGGCTAGATCGTAAAGAGCGGGTGTGCGAACAAAGCGGTCATTCTCTACAATATCTGTGGTATAGGGGTAAATCAGTGTGAAGAAATCCTCCAGCCACCGATTTCCCAGGACTCCATGATGCCGGGGGTACTGGCCTGTGACCATCGAGACATGGTTACTCCAGGTCATGCTGGGGAAAGCTACCTGAAGGGGGCGCAAGAAACCGCGGTTGAGTAGCTGAAGAAAGTGTGGGACTTTAGACGGGTACTGCCGAATCATCCGCAGGATTGAATCATAAGATACACCGTCGAGGCTGATCAGGAGCCCGTATTTGGCTCGTCCAAAGGCTGCGCCTTCGTAACGTTGAGGCCTTTTGGGAGACCGTACGTGGTAGGGTGCTACAGAGCGAACAACAGTCTTGCTTGAAGCAGCCCATCCCATCGAAAACACCCCGATCAGGAGGAAACTTAAACACCCCAGCCACCACCTTCTCCATCGCCACACCAATCTCTTCATCAACATACCATGTCTCAAAACAAAAAATACGAGCCTCGACATTGTGAAAGATCTCACTATGCTGGGATGAGTGGTACCATGTCCTACAAAGTTCATCAACTAATCAGTGGGGAGATAGGCTTTAAGTGAGACAAAGGATAAGCTGCCATCACATGAGTTTGCGGTTACAAGTCTGGAGTCCTCTGTGGAGATCCCTACCATGGCAATAGAGGAGGGGTCACATCCAACAAGCGTATGAGAGCAGGTGGTGCGGGCCGGGTTACATACCATCACGATATCA
>JALTMC010000038.1 GCA_027005175.1 Myxococcales bacterium | reverse complement strand
CCCAAATGCCCTTTCCAAGGCAGTTTCCTATCCTCCCCAACTCAAGGATCTAAGCTGTCCTTATAGGTACGACCCCTTCCTCACGTTTATGAAGAACTTCCACGCAATAAGTTAAAAAAAACAGTTCGAACCGAGGCGATACCAACCGGATCATCCGTTGTCTCTGTAGAGACAAGGTGTGTCTTACCTTCACCGCAACGACAGACTCAGCAACAGACTCAGTAGCAGTCGCATCCGACTCTGGGCTAGCCTCTTTACAATCAGATGGTTTTTGCATATGTTGCCGCCGTTTCGATTCTCTTCGACAAAGGCATAGGAAAGTCACAGCATGGAAAAAGAGCAAAAGATCCCCGAAACTGTTGAAAATAACTCCACTCCGGTCTCAGCTGAGGTAGCCAGCGACCTTGAGGCTGCGATGCTCCAAGGCACGGAAGAAGTTCCCGTAGCAACCTCTACAGAAGTGGCTTCGGTGGGGGCTACAGAGCAAGCACCTCTGATGAGTGTGGAAGAGGAGGAGGAGGGAGCCGATCTCATGCAACAGTTCATGGATGGCTCTTTTGAGCAGGATGCCACCTATGAGATCGGTGAAAAGATCAGTGCTCGTGTTGTCTCTTTAGGCAAACAATATGTCTTTCTGGATGTGGGTTCCAAAAGTGAAGCTTCGATTGCGTTAGAACAGTTGCTCGCAGATGGAGGGGAAGCTCCGAAAGTTGGCGATATGGTTGATGCCTTTGTTGTCAACATTAACAGTGGCAACTTGGAGCTGGGCTTGCACTTGCCGGGTGGTGAAGATGCGATGTTCAATATCGAGGAAGCCCAACACAACCAAATTCCGGTGGAAGGCTCGGTAAAAGGCGTGAACAAGGGAGGTCTGGATGTTGAGATCTTCGGCAAGCGTGCTTTCTGTCCTATCTCTCAGATCGAGTCCGGATTCTGTGAAGATACGGCTCAGTATGTTGGGCAGACACTGACCTTTCGCGTGATGGAGATCAAAGAAGGTGGGCGCAACATCGTTGTCTCTCGCAAGGTGTTGCTTCAAGAGATCGAGAAAGAGGCCGCGAAGAAGATCTGGGAGACCATCGAAGAAGGTGCGACCTTTGAAGGTACTGTCAAGACGATCAAAGAATACGGCGCATTTGTTGAAATTGGCACAGGAGTGCAAGGTCTTCTTCATGTCTCTGAGATGTCTCACCAACGTGTGAGTGATCCCCAAGAGATGCTCACGGTGGGTCAGAAGATCCAAGTACAGATCACCAAGTATAATCCTGCGAACAACAAGATATCACTATCGATGAAGTCCTTGCAGCAAGACCCCTGGGATGCAGCCATCGACAAGTTCTCCGTGGACAGTGTGGTCCAAGGAACGGTTGTTCGTTTGCAACCTTTCGGTGCATTCATTGAGCTTGCTCCAGGAGTTGATGGTCTTGTCCACATCTCCCAACTGGCCCACCGGCGAATCAACCACCCCAAAGAAATTTTGAGTGTGGGTGATCAAGTGGAAGCGAAGGTTACAAGTGTTGATCGTGAGAAAAAACGCATTGGCCTTAGCATGAAAGATATAAGCCAAGAAGGGCTCCCTCCCGAAGTTGAAGGAGGCGTCGCACAAGGGGTGATCCTCGAAGCTATCGTTGATAAGATCGAATCCTTTGGTATCTTTGTCCGGCTCCCTGAAAACAAGCGTGGATTGATCCCCAACGCTGAGCTCAATGCAGCTCGTGGCAGTGATCTCAACCGCGTTCATCCCCTTGAAAGTACCATCACTGTGATGGTACAAAACATCGACCCCACGGGTCGTATTCGCCTGAGCCAAAAGGCGATGGAGCGACAAAAACAAGCAAGTGAATATCGCGAGTATCGCCAGCAAACCGCGAAAGAAGAGAAAAAGAGGGAAGGATTTGGCACTCTAGGAGACCTCCTCAACAACCTTAAAAAATAAGAATCTCCTCCAGAAGCCTCCCTGTTTGTGTACCCCCTCTGCGCCAAGTCCACTGACATGATTGTTGACTCTCAAGGCTCCATTTTTATGCTTGGCCACTATATTTCGAACCTCAAGATGGGACCATTGAAGCTCAACTCGGGTCAGTTCGATATGGTGCTGGCTCGTCTGGATGCAAAAGGCTCTTTTCAATGGGCTGTCTCCACCAAAGGCTCAGGCCTCGTTGTGCCCTACCGCATTCAGATCGATTCACAAAAGAATCTCTACCTTACAGGAGAGATCGAGGGAGAGAAGATCTTTGGAACCTTCTCATTCAAAGCACCCAGTCATGGTGATTTCTTTGTAGCCCAACTCACACCCAAAGGTGTCTATTCTTGGGTAAAGCACAATACGGGCGGGACATCCCATGTACACCCACAAGTTTAGGGCAAGCTCCCAACAAGACATTAATCCTGGCAGGGGAATACAATGGAAGTCCAAAGATCGGCTCGGTCCAGTTACCTCAAACTTCCACGTTTCAAGCCTTTATGATAAGACTCGACACACAGGGGCTCTTTACGTGGTCACGTACAACAAGTCACAAGAATCCAACCCAAGTGTGATACGCAGCCACTCACCAGAGTTCCGTGTACTTTGTTGGGGAATTTCAGACAGAAACCCAACTTGGGAAAGTGACCCTCAAACCAGGAAAACAGCAGAAATATGTCTTTGTGTGGCAGCAACCGTTACCATAGGGCTATTCCCTAAGCAAAAGGGTAAAAGAATCTGCAAACATTTCAAAAAATTTTATCAACATCGAAAAAGTATGTAATAAAAGAACCGTATCCTACGAAAGGAGAATACACTGTAGTCTTAAAAGAAAAGCACAGGAGCCAACGCCACGTTGTTCGAATGGGATGGGGCTCCACTTGAGACACAACCGGTGAACAAGCTCATCGCGTTGTAAGAAGCAGAAAGTTGGGTTGTAACTCAATTACCAAAATGGAGTGAAGAATGTTTCGATATTGGAATTATTTGTTTGGTTTGACCATTTGTTTGGTCGGTTGGCTTGGGATGGCTGGAGAGGCCGAAGCCTCTCACTTTCGCGGTGGAACGCTGTCCTATCGCATCATATGCACCAACAACGCCACATGTACAGGAGGCAAGACCTGTACGGTCAAAACAGGTACATGTGCGGGTGGTGTGCCCGCCATCGGTCGCACCGTGGAAGCCACACTCGACACCTACTGGCGAATAGGCACAAGCGGTAGCGGGAATCCCTCAAGGATCTCCTACTCCGGAACCCGAAGTGGCTCTTTGAGTCGATATTCCGCAACTCGTGCCAAGCGTGTGGGAAGTGCCGACAACATCGTCGTCAAGTACAGAGGTACCCTTCCAAGCAATGGAACCTACACTCTAAGGTGGACAGGTTGTTGTTGGATCGGAGGAGTAAGTGGCCCCAAAGGAAGTAGATGGGACCTCGCGGTCACGATCCCCATTGGGACAAAGGTGAACAACGACCCACAGTTGAATTCACCCACCTTTTTCAACTGGTGTGAAGGGATTCCATTTCAAACCAATCTCAATGCATCTGATCCCGATGGTGATCCCATTACCTACTCCTTGATCGACTTTGCGAGAAGCCCAACTCGTGTCCCGAGTGCGACCAGTCCCGATCGACTGCAAATCGACCAAAAAGGTGAGATCTCCTGGTCCAAGCCCAAAGCGGGTAGATGGGTTGTCTCGGTTGTCATCAAAGACAACAAAAACGGCACGACCTACCGAGACTTTATGCTGGATGTGGCAAAAGTGTGCAGCAACAAACAGCCTTCCATCACCCTGACGCCCCCCTCCGCCCGAACCAAAGTGGGGCAAAAAGTGTGTGTTGTAGTCAAAGGAACAGATGCGAACGCCGGGCAGAAGCTGACCTTCTTTGTCAACCCAAAGAAAGTAGGGGCAACTCCCGCCAATCCACCCGCCAATCAAACAGCACCTTCGACCTGGACGTGGTGTTGGACTCCCATCGCTTCAGACAATCTGAAGATTCACGACATCTTGTTCACTGTGTTGGACAATGGAAGTCCCCAGCTCACTCGTCAGGCGACTTTGAAGGTATCCGTAGGTATCGAAGTTCCACCTTCCATCACCATCGATCCTGTGGGAACCATCAAAAAGCTGGATGAAGGCAAAACATTGACCTTCAAAGGAACAGCTCTCGACCCCGATGGCAATGGAATCAAATCCTTCACCTTCAAAGGCCCCGCCTTTTGTAAGGCGGGTAAGACAGGTGCCACGATCATCACTGTAGTCTGCAAGCCTGGAGCCAATGATGGTGGAAAAACCCACAATATGACCTTTACGGCGGTCGACAAAGATGGCAAACCAAAAACAACAACTCTGTTGGTGCGCCTGATTGTCCGAGACAACCTAAAGAACCGCCCCCCCACCATAAAGGCTCCTGGGGATCAAGTGGCGAAAGAGAAGTCACCTTATTCGTTACAGATCAACGCAACAGATCCCGACGGTGATAAGCTCACTTACACCATGAAAGGTTTGCCGTCCGGTGCCAAGATCGATCCCAAGACAGGCAAGATCACCTGGACCCCCACGCAAAAAGATGTGGGTGTTCACAATGTGGAAGTGACAGTAAGTGATGGTTTTGGTGGCAAGACCGTAGTCAAGTTCAAGGTCACTGTAAGCAATGTCAATGATCCACCCGTATTCACAGGACCCGAGCCTGGCAAAACCGCAACCGAAGACAAGCCTTATGCTTACAGCCCCAAGGCGACAGACCCCGATCCCGGCGACCAAGGCAAGCTAACCTGGAAACTGACCAAGAAACCAGCCGGTGCCAAGATCGATCCAAAGACAGGTAAGATCACCTGGACACCGGGTGACGCCTCTGCTGGAAAAGACGTTGATTTTGAGGTTGAAGTATGTGATCCCGCTGGAGCATGCACAAAGAAAGCTTGGAAGGTCAAGACCAAAAACGTCAATGATCCACCCAAGATCACAAGTACTCCTCCCACAGTTGCGTATGCCAAAGAGGAATTGAAGTACAAGCCCGTTGTTGTTGATCCTGATCCCAAGAGCACACAAACCTGGACCAAAGTGAAGGGACCTGCTGGTTCCAAGATCGATCCAAAGACGGGTGAACTGACCTGGACACCGGGAACAGGTGATGTCGGCAAGGAGTTTGATTTTGAGATCAAAGTCTGTGACGACCAAAATGCTTGTGTGACTCAGAAGTTCAAAGTCAAAGTCAAACAACCTTGTACCATCGATACAGATTGTCCATCTCCCAGCATTTGTTACCAAGCGGATGGTCGCTGGAGATGTGAGAAGCCCGGCTGCGCCAATCAAACCCCCAAGTGTGCGACCAAAGGTGATTATTGCAAGACAGGCAAGTGCGGCAAAAACCCCTGTACAGGCAAGCAATGCAAAACAGGAGAGTATTGCAACCCCAACAGTGGCCAGTGCATCAAAGCTTGCCAGGGTGTCACTTGCCAAACAGGAGAGTACTGCTTGGACGGTGTCTGTAAAAAAGATCCATGTGCTGCTGCTCCCTGTAAGTCCGATGAATACTGTGACACAAGCACAAAAACTCCCACCTGTAAGAAGCAACCTTGTACAGGACAAAGCTGTCGTCATGGGCGCGTATGTCAGCCCCGTGCAGCACACTGTATCGACGATCCATGTAGCTCAATCACATGCCCAGATCCCAAGAATCAGCGATGTGTGGCAGGCCAGTGTATTCTGCAAAAGAAATGCAAAATCGATACAGACTGTCCTGGAGAAGAGATCTGTCTGGCAGGTCTCTGCAAGCCCCAAAGCTGTTATGGCACCAAGAAATGCACCACAAGCGAAGTTTGCATGGATGGAAAGTGCACCAAAAACGATTGTCCACCCAATGGCAGCGTCACTTGTCCAAAGGGCGAGACCTGTCGCCCAGGAACAAACAAGTGCTTTAAGTCGTGCGCTGAAGTAAAGTGCGCCACTGGGGAAAAATGTGTGGATGGAGTATGCGGGAAAGACCCATGCGCCGGCAAAAAATGCAACGCAGGAGAGACCTGTGTGGCTGGCAAATGTGAACCCAACAACTGCAGCGCAAGCAATGTATGCAAGTTTGGTCGTGTCTGTGATCCCGCTCGCAACGCTTGCGTTGAAGATCCTTGCAAAGGCGTCAAATGTCCCGACAAACAAGTTTGTGTTCCCACCACTGGACAATGTAGCTTGCCTCCCAAATGTACCTGGGATAGTGACTGTCCTGGAGCAGTATTGTGTGTCAAAGGTGCTTGTCTCATTCCTGGCTGTGCCAACAACTCCGAATGCAAGCAAGACGAAGTCTGTGGCGATGGCAAATGCCTGCCCAGTTCCTGTGCAGGCAAGCAATGCAAAGACGGAAAGTTCTGTAAAAATGGAGCTTGCGTCGGTTCTTGTGCAGGAGTCTTCTGTGGGAAAGACGAAGTATGCACCAATGGTTCTTGTGGAACCGATCCTTGTGCCGGAAAGTCCTGCGGTAATGACGAAGTCTGCGAGAATGGTAAGTGTGTCAAGACATGCGGAAGCAGCGGTGCTTCTTGTAAGAATGGACGTCTCTGCAGCAGCACAGGCTGTACAGATGATGCCTGTTTCTCCATCAAATGCCCCACAGGCCAGACTTGCAAAGGGGGCCAGTGCAGCGGTGACCTGACTTGCTCTCTCGACGCAGACTGCCCTGGTGATAGTGTTTGCGAAGAAGGCAAGTGCCAACCCAAGGGTTGTTACAAAGATGGTTGCTCCAACAAAGAGCTCTGTATCAAAGGCAAGTGTGTCGCCAATCCATGTGCAGCACAGTCGTGCAACGATGGTGAGGTCTGCCAACCCGCCAGCGGTAAGTGCGTGCCCAAGTGCCCCACCTGCAAAGACACTGAGAAGTGTGAAGATGGCAAGTGTGTCCCCGATTCTTGTGCTGGCAAAAAGTGTCCTCCCAACGAACGTTGTGAGAATGGAACTTGCAAAAAGAATGGCTGTGAAGCAAAAGCAACACCCTGTAAGTTCCAGCGTGTCTGTAGCAACGACAAATGTGGTGATGATCCTTGTTTGTCCGTCAAGTGCGGAGCCAACGAAGCATGCAAAGATGGAGTTTGTGTGAAGCCTCCTCCAGGACCCGAGCCCAAGCCCGAACCAGGACCTGAGCCCAAAGCGGAGACAGCTCCCGAGCCCAAAGCAGAGGCCGTACCCGAGGCCGGACCTGTTGTTGAAACAGGTGCCAATCCTGAAAACTTTACACTGCGCGGTGGCTGTCAATGCCATGCGTTTGGCTCTGATGGTCCCTTCAACGGATTCGTTGCTCTTCTCATGTTGCTCTTCGCAGGTGGCTTATTGCGTCGCCGCTTTCGCCAAGAAGCCGACGAGAACTAACCCAGCCCCTCCCCTTCACTCATCTCCCTCCTAAATTTATAAAGCTTCCCATTATCAAAACCTTGAAGCAGGCTCTTACTTGAATTGGGGTCTTGCCCGTATGATACCGGACCTTCCGAATAATCACGATGTCGGACGTATCCCGGCTCTTGCTTTGATTGAGGTCTTGCCCGTATCATGAGGTTTGACGACAAACCAGATACGGATAAAACCCTAGATGAACTCACCTTTGGACATTCGCACCCTCTATATCGTGCTGAGCCAGGTCTTTGTGATGCTAGCCATCGCACAAATCCTGGTGTGGCATATCCATCGAGAGATGCCTGGCCCGGCTCAATGGGCAAGCAGCAGCATTTTCTACACATTCGGCTTCATCCTCTTGGTGATGCGGGAAAGAATTCCCGATGTTATCTCCATTGATGGAGGCAACGCCTTGTTGATGCTCGCCACGATGCTCCTGTTGGATGGAGTATATCGCTTCTGCCATCGCTCTCCACTCTCGGTTTGGGAGATCTGGATCTTTGCAGGTACGATGTCACTCTTTGTCTTTTTTCACCACATCTCTCCAAGCTTTCGATTCAGAGTCATCCTCGTATCCATCTTCCTTGGCACCTATCTGGGTCGAACAGCCTACAGCATCTTTGCTCACACCGAAAAAGAAGCACGTAGCCAGTCCATCCTTGCAGGGATAACACTTGGGGTCCTCTCCACCATCTTGCTCCTACGCAGTCTCCTCTTTTTGGTCAGAGCACCCTCCTCTACACTTTTCACAGACTCAACCTTTAGCTCCATTTTGATGGTGTCTGTCATACTCACAAGCATCGGCTGGACGTTGGGTCTTATCTTGATGCTCACCCAGAGAGTTGCCACCAACTTTGTGGAAGTGGAAGCCATGCTACGTCATCTGATCGCAACAGACTCGCTCACAGGGATCGGTAACAGGCGCTCTTTCTTCCAGGCAGCCCAAAGCGAGTTCGCTCGCGCAAGACGCTACCACACTTCTGTCTCCCTGATAC
>JALTMC010000037.1 GCA_027005175.1 Myxococcales bacterium | reverse complement strand
AAGAGGTTCTTCAAGAAACCGAGGAACTCCATGATGTGGCGTTGTTTGATCGAAGCAAAGAGGGAGTCTCTGCGACCGATCCTGATTTTCCATTTCGTTCGGGTGATTCCTCTTTGGAGTTGTTGGCACTTCCGGAGGTCTCTCAGACATCATCCAAGCCTCTTTTTGAGATCACTCCTTCGGCAGAAATGGAGATCGAGTTACCTGTAGAGCAGCTACAACAAACAGCGGAAACTGCTGTTCCTCGATTGTCAGAAGTTGCGCCTGTTTCTGCTGATATGGAGGAAGCCGCTTCACCAAAGGTGTCTCCTTCTTGGAAGACCTTCGACTCGCGGCCTGTGTCAAAGGAAGCTTCTGTGGAAGCCCCTGCTCCTACCTCGGAGATCTCCCCGGATGCTCCAACCCAAAAGGATACTTTTTTCCAAAAGGACTTCGCTGCTTCGGGAAGCATGACAGAGCACGGCTTGGAGGACTCCAATCACCAAAAAACATCCAGCGTTGATGACCTCTTTGGTAACCAGGAAGATCTGGACTCTTTTCTTGATGATGCATTTCTCAGTCTTAAAACGTCCGACGACGAATAAGCTATCTACTTTTCCACACCTGATTGGGTGGAGCTTTTCGACCTTTGACCGTGAATTCTGTTTCTTGGACTTCAAGATAGAATGTTCCCAGATTGACGAAGGCTTTGGAACCAAGGGAGCCTATGTAGGTCCGGGTGTTGGGGGATTTACTGCATGGAGCACTGCCTCCAAGTAATCCGAGTGTGGTAAGGAGGAAGGTAGATTTCGCGTACTGGCTGATATTGCGTATCGATTGTGTGTGTGGATGACAATATCGATTTTGTTTGCCCAGGCTGAGTACGGCGACTTGTGGTTTAATGGCCTTGATGAATTTGCTACTGGAGCCTGTTCGGCTTCCGTGGTGATGAACCCGGTAGACATCGACCGGATCGATATGTTCAGCGATGACGGATTCGATATCGGGTGTATTGATCCCTCCACCTGTGAGATCTCCACCTGACCAAAACCGAAACGTACCAAAGGTTAAAAGAGTTCCTATACTCCTACAGTTTTCATCTTGTTTGCAGTCAACCTTATGTATCTTTCCATCCTTCCCAAAGACCTTTCCATTGACTGTCATGATCTTTACCTTGACACCACCCCCAAGATCGATGGTTGGAAATGACTCTAGGGTCTCTCCTGAGAGAGGTTTATGTATCTTTGGATACCTCTTCCGCAACTCTTCTCTGATCTCTCGGTATGGCTTGTTTTTCACAGAGCCTCCACGATCCCAAATCGCGATACGTGGTGTGTGATCATCGGCTGTGCCGAGTTTTCCGTCTGGGCCTTTTACCACATTGGCAAAGCCTTCAACATGATCTTGGTCGTAATGCGTTGCCAAGATATGGTCGAGTTGGCCCACCTTGATCTCTCGCAAAAGTCTGTTGATCTCGGTCGTCTTTGCGCTGGTTCCAGCATCGATCAGCATCGTTCGTCCTGTGGGAGAGCGAATGAGCGTTGCATCTCCTTGTCCAACATCAATGATATAGATCTGAAGGGCATAGGGTCTGAGTTCAAAGGCCCCTCCAAGAAGCAGAGGCTCTGCGAGGCCCATGTAGACCTTAAGGTCGTACTTTCCCGGTGGGGAACGGGAAGGTACAACGGCAGTTAGGGTGGTTTCGTTTGTCTTTGTTACACGTTGAAGTGTGATCTTCTTTTGTTCTGTCCCCACAAGCTCTAGCTTCTCGATTGGGTTTGGAAACTGACCGCGAATGGTGAGCTTTGTTGTGGAGTTTTCAAAGCCTTCTTGTGGGAAGATGCTTTCGAGAGAGGGCTTGACTTTGGGCTCGGATGCACAGGAAGAGCCGAGCCATAGACCAACAAGTGAGACGAGAGCCAAGACTGTCAAAGCTGGATGAGTTTGTCTTTGAAGAGAGAGCCAGGGCATATCTTTTTCCCCTGAGAGCTGCAAAGAGAAGGTCTCTTGCATTGTGTGAGAATGAAGGGAGCGTGTGGTTTCAGCCAGCCCCTTGAAAGATTGGC
>JALTMC010000036.1 GCA_027005175.1 Myxococcales bacterium | reverse complement strand
GCTCAAAGCAGAGTCCCCAGGAAATAGCCCGCAAGAACTGATGATGCGCAAAATGATGAAGATCGGGAAGAGTGAAGTCTACACCCCAACAGAGGCGCGAAACGCATTTGACAATGTCGATGAAGCCTTGACGGGTCTGGCTGCTGCCGGCTTCGATATGAGCAAGGTGGACATTGTGGGTGTGGAGATGGGTATCCCAGCCTACGGCAGCATGGATCCCACCGGCCTCTTGGTTCTCAATCAGGGCGACGAGTTCTCCATCGTTGGTTTGCTCAATTAATCATCCATCCAAGCTTCCCCCTGAGAAGGCTAGAAAGAATAGTAAGGAGATGGGATGTCACAAGACATCACGGCTTTGCAAGCACAATGGAACGATGCCATTGAGGCAGAAGACAGCTATCGCATCGAGAATCTTGTTCGAGAGATCCTCACAGAACACGCCGAAACAACCTTGGCATGTGAGATTCGCTACAAACGAGGAGTCATCACATTAACAGAAGGAGAAGGTTTTGGAAGTGAACGTCTGGCACGTGCATTAAATGAATTTACCCAAGGTCTCAAATCTGGGGTCGCTGTGGGGCCTGAAGCAGAGCCATGGCGCTCGCTGAATCACACGCAGCTCGCCGTCTGTCATGCGAGGCGCAACAACATCGACGGAGCGCTGGAAGAGTTAAAAACAATCACCACCTACAAACCAAAAAACACTGTGGGTCTTGGTGCATTTCTTTTGATGGCACAGATCTTAGAGGCGAATGGGAGGGAACAAGAAGCCAAGCGGCTACAATCCCGACGACTCTCCTACGCCCGAAGCTTGGTTCGTGAAAATGCAGAAAGCGAAGATATCCACAACTTTCGCTTTCTACTTGCCCAAGAACTCCTAAGCAGTACCTATGCCAAAGAAGGCCAAGAACTGTTAGAAGAGTTGTATGCACTCGATGTGGAGACCTTGGGAGAGGACTTGTATGAAGACCTCCAAGAATTCAGACAAATCGAGCAATCCAAGAAGGCGTAAAGAACAAGCGGATGCGACAATTACTACGTTATCTTCTGCTTCTGAGTCTCATTGGAACCACAGGAGTAACCTCCGGCTGCCGTAGTAAAGCAGCAGCAGGAAAGAAAGGGAAGAAGAGCAAGAAGAGCTGGCGTGCCATGTGGAAGAAGCGCCGCAACCGAGCCAAGCCAGTCCATGCCGTCAAGCTATACAAAGGCTCCATTGCATCCCTCCTCACAGGCACAACAACTCTGACAGCCGAACAACAAGTCACGGTTGTCACACAGGTGAATGGCCTGGTCTTTTCCATCTATGGAAAAGAAGGACGCCGCGTAAGAAGAGGCAGCACCCTGGCCCGTTTGTCCAACCCGTATCTCGTGATCGCACATCAAAGAGCCAAACTTGAAGTGAGCAAACTCAAACACGATCTAGCTCGTCAAAAGCGACTGTTGCGAAAGGGGTATGTCAGCCGAGAGGCTGCTGAAAATCTACGATTCAAGTTTGCCCAGGCCAAAAATCAACTCAAACGCACCCAACAAGACCTCACAAACTTACGTATTCGAGCAACGATATCAGGCATTGTCACCAAACGATTTCTACAAAAAGGGTCTTGGGTGACACCACAAATGAAAGGGTTTACGCTGGAAAATCCCAAATCGATCGTCGCTCAAGTCGCCGTCCCCGAGCGTTACCTCCCTCGTCTCAAGAAAGGCCTGAAGGTTTATTTGCAAGCGGAAGCACTGGGTCGAAAGCAAGATATCACAGGCAAGCTTGTACGCATCGCACCTTCCATCGACGCCAAAACCGGAACCATCACGGTGACGATTGGTCAGATAAAACCACTCAAGCCCCTCCGAAGTGGGATGTTTGTCACCGTCCAAATCGTGCTGGAGCGACGGACCCATGTTCCCTTGATCCCGAAAGTTGCAGTATCCTACTATCGAAACAAGGCCTTTGTATTTCAGCTAACCGACAAGGATAAGCCCTGCCTTCCCCAATCCAAACCCATCCTTTGCAAGGCCAACAAAGTCTATTTTAAAAAAGGCCTGGAGAATGCCAAGTGGGTAGAAGCTCGCTCCGTTCTCAAAGCTGGAGACAAAGTGGTCATCCTTGGACAACAGGGACTCCGAACCTCTCACAAAGTCCGAGTGGTCCAATGGCGCCCCCTCAAGCCTACAAAGTCCACAAAGCCTACAAAGCCATAGGAAGTCGATGTATAATTTGGTGGTGCGGCGCCCTGTCGCAGTGAGTATGGTAGTGATTGGAATTGTGGTTTTTGGCACAATCGCTTACCAACAACTCCCTCTCAACTTGATGCCTCAGATTACATACCCACGGCTCACCATTCGTACCGAATATCCGGGAAGTGGACCGGAGGAAGTAGAGCTGGAAGTCAGTCGGCCTGTCGAGTCCATTCTTGGAACCATCAGCCATTTGGCGCGAATGTCGAGCCGCTCTCGCTCGGGCATGTCCGAAGTGATTCTAGAGTTTGATTGGCGAGTCAGTATCAATCTCGCCATGCAGGAGGTTCGTGAGAAACTCGATTTACTGCGTCTGCCCGATGGAGCCAAACGACCGATACTGCTTCGATACGACCCTAACCTCGATCCCATGATGCGAATCGGACTCTCCAGCACAGACAGCAACCTCTACCGACTTCGTAGGTACGCTGAGGATGTGCTCCAGCCTGCACTGGAAACCATGATAGGCGTCGCCGCCGTACAAATACGGGGAGGGCTTGACCGCGAAGTAGAGGTCGCTCTCAATGAAAATAAAATGCGCGGGCTTCAAATCAAAATAGAACTCGTCTCTCGACGCCTCAAAGAAGAAAATATCAACCTCGCAGGTGGCCAACTTCAAGAAGGTACAACCTATTATTGGGTCAGGACCCTCAACGAATTCCAATCTCTCAGAGATATGGGAAAGTTGATTATACTCCAACGCCAAGACCGTCCCATCCGGCTGAAAGATATCGCGAAGCTACGCTTTCGAAACAAAGATCCCGAAGTCATTACCCGCATCAACGGTCGCCCCAGCGTTGAACTCGCTCTTTTTCGAGAAGCCGACGCCAATATCGTCTCCGTTGCCAAAAGAGTAAAACAAAAAATATTTGGAACCAAACAACAGCAAACCTATGTCGCTCACCTCTTATCGCAACCACCCAAAAAACAAAAACGACCTGCGCACTCTCCTCTCAAACCTAAAACAACTCCCAAGAAGTACAGCCAAAAAAGAGAGCGGTCCCCAAAAAAGAGACGTATATTTCGTCGCAAAAGGAATCGATACAAAGGTCGTCACAGGCGACAAAACAAAGGCAAACAGGGCAAAGGCAAGCAAGGCAAACGCTGGGTCAAGGCCCAAAAGAAAAACAGGCGTGGCAAAGATCCACAAAGCAGGTCCTGGAGCAAGCGAAGAAAAGATAAACGAAGAAAAGGTCGTCGGAGTCGCTGGAGCAAGCGAAGAAAAGGCAAACGAAGCAAAGGTCGTCGGGGTCGTGGTTATTGGAAGATGATGCGCAAGGAGCGCATGAGGAAGCGCAAGATTCGCGCGATGACAAACTTCCTACAGTATCGAATGCCAGCAGATTTTTCACTGCGAGTACTACACAGTCAGGCTACGTTTATTAAGTCATCGATCGATGAAGTCCTTCAGGCGGCGTTGATTGGTGGTGGTTTTGCTGTATTGGTTTTGTTGCTATTTATGAGAGATCTCTGGAGCACGATCATCATTGGCCTTTCGATTCCGCTCTCTGTGGTAGCAACCTTTGCAGGTCTCTATCTTACAGGAGTGTCCCTCAACATTATGTCTCTGGGTGGACTTGCCTTGGGGATAGGGATGTTGGTGGATAACTCCATTGTTGTATTGGAGAGTATTCTCAGGCTACGCGAAGAGGGATACGAACCCTATCAAGCCGCAGTGATGGGTGTCAAAGAGGTTGGAAGTGCTGTCACTGCCAGCACATTAACCACGGTGGCCGTCTTTTTCCCCATTGTCTTTGTACAAGGTGTATCAGGTCAACTGCTGAAAGACCTCGCATTAACGGTTGTCTTGAGTTTGATAAGCTCTCTGCTTGTTGCTTTGTATTTTATCCCAACCCTATCGGCCTTGCGATTGCCTGTTGAACCTCCCTCTCTCTCGAAAGAAGAGAAGCAAGGATTTTTTGCCCAATGGCTCGCCTGGCAACGAGCCAAAGAGAGTATCATTTGGTGGCGTGAGAAATGGAAACGTGGTCGGTGGTGGCGATATATCCTTTTGCTCCTCCTGTTGCTACCGGGCCTGGGCTATATGCTACTCACTTTTCCACTTCAAACCATCTTGGAGTTTTTATCCTTTGTTTGGCGCAACATAAACAATCTGTTATGGATCGCCTTTCGCATGATCTGGCGAGGGCTGTCTTGGTTGATGAAATGGGTATGGGCTCCGATCTTTTGGATCGTAGACAAGCTCCTAGACTCCATAAACTGGGCTTATCCCAGGCTTCTTGACCTTACACTTCGCAACAGAATGACTGTTGTTGTTATCGGTATTTTGCTGGGAGCCTATGCCTATCACCTGTTACCCCAATTAAAAACAGAGTTTATGCCCAAGGTCCATCAGGGAGAGTTTAATCTGGAGCTCACTTTTCCAGTGGGGACCCCCTTACGCGAGACATCACAACGGCTCAAGTCGATAGAGTCATCCATTGCACAACATCCGAATATTCAGGATGTTTCGACGGTAGTCGGGATCGAAAAGACAGCGGCCCAGAGTGCAGATAAAGGCGAACACACCGCCACGATGACAGTGAAATTAAAAGGAAGTAACAATCTACAGGAGCTTGAGGAAAAAACAATACAAGACCTTAGGGGACTGATTCAAAACATACCCAGCCTTAAGATGAAGGTATCCTACCCATCCCTATTCAGCTTACGCACCCCCATTGAAGTGGAGATCAAGGGTGAAAACTTACAAGCTTTAAAAAAACTATCCCGAGAAGCCCGACTCTTAATGCAAAAACTCCCAGGATTGCGAGATATTCGGAGCACAGCTGTAGGAGGTCTCCCAGAGATACGTATCATCTTCCAAAGAGAGCGATTGTTGCGATACGGCTTTAATGTAGAGCAACTCTCCAAAACGGTACGTGATAAGCTGTATGGTGCCACCGCTACAAAGTACCGGCTCAAAGAGCAACGCCTTGATGTTTCAGTTCGGGTGAAACGAAAGCAGCTTAAGTCCATCAAAGATCTGTTAAACCTCAGCCTTGTCAGCCCCACCAATCAGACGGTTCCGCTGCGTCACCTTGCGAGAACACAGATCGACGAAGGGCCTTCTGAGATTCTTCGTGTGGGGAATCGACGAGCCGTGATCTTGCAGGCAGAGGTTGAAGGCATGGCATTGGGAGATGCAACGTCAGCCATTGAAGGGATGTTGCATCAACTCAAGCTACCCAGTTCCTACTCAGCCGGATTGAGTGGGCAAAGTGAAGAGATGAAGAAATCCCTGAACTCTCTCATGTTTGCTTTGCTTCTGTCGATCTTTCTTGTCTACTTGGTGATGGCGTCTCAGTTTGAGTCGCTGCTCAGTCCATTCATCATCTTATTCTCCATTCCCCTCGCATTCATCGGTGTTGTGGCTCTGTTTGCATGGTTCAATATGGCCATATCAGCGATGGTGCTTATCGGAGTGATCATTCTGACAGGCATTGTCGTCAACAACGCAATCGTACTTGTTGACGCAATTAACAATTTAAGACAGCAGGGTATGGAGATGTTGGAAGCCATTCGTCATGCTGCTCAATTGCGCCTTCGTCCTATCCTGATGACCACGTTAACCACAGCACTGGGGCTCCTTCCACTGGCCCTTGGCCTGGGAGAAGGTTCCGAGCTTCGCCGCCCCATGGCCATAACCATCATGGCTGGGCTGGTGTGCTCTACCATCTTAACCTTGCTGTTGATCCCCGCCCTCTACAGAATGACTCACAAAGAGAGACCTGTGACCAAGCCCAGTCAAACCACCCAAAACTGATTCCAGGTAAGGCTCCTGTTCTTTGTGCGGCGGGCCGACGTTACCAGGTCCAGTCAAACCACCCAAAACTGATTCGGGTGTCTTGCCAACTTGTTGTGGGCGGAGTCTCACCAGGTACCCGGTCCAGTCAAACCACCCAAAACTGATTCCCCATAAAGCCGAACGTTGCGAAGGGAAGCATCCAGAGCAAGCCACGAAATGCTTTGAAAAAAGACTCGTATTTTGCAGAACACACGATCGAATCCACTTGCAATAGGGCTACCAGCTCGTCTTCCAGTTCAGAGAGAGAGAGTTCGTTGTACTCCTTGTACAATCTGTCAAGATCTGACAACTTTGGAAAGTGAAGAGAGATACTGTAATTAAAGACATGACGAGTGCGAGCGGTCTGCTCTGTCTCAGATGCAGGGGTTCGAGGAACAAAGGTCTGTACAGTGTGCCACAGAGAGTACAATTGAGCCAGTAGATAGAAAGCAAACATAACGGAGAGGGTGATCATGGCTCCCCCAGATAAAGCTTGCCGCTCCATCGCACCAAACCACCGGGCGATTTGTTGAACCATCACACCTGCAACAAGTCCGTTTATGGTGAGTAAAAATCCACCTTTTGTATCGGCTTGAATGATCCAGTTTCGAGTATCTTCCAAAGAATACAACAAAGCCTGCATCTTTGTTTTGGCACGAGCGCTGTGATTCACTTTCATGAGAATTCCCCAAGCCTTTCTTTTGCGAGATGTAAGTGGCTCTGTCGGTTCAGTGATAGCAGTGACTGTGAGAGAACCTCCCAAGCCTTTATTTTGCGAGAAGTAAGAGTGTTCCCAAGACCCCAAAAAAAGCAAAGCCCAGTGCACACAACATCCCGTGAAAAGCCTTGAGAAAGGACTCGTACTTCGCTGAGCAAACCAGGGAATCCACTTGAAGCCTTGCGATGTATTCATGCTCCAAGTCTCTCACAGAGAGATCTCTGTATTCGTCACGTAACTTACTCCAATCACTCAAACGAGGAAATGATTGAGACAAGCTGTAATTAAAGATATGACGACTACGAAAGCTCCGATCACCGGAAGACGCGGTTGTTCGGGGAACAAACACAGACGCTGTATGCCAGAAGGAATAGACCTGAGCGATCATATACACCAGAAAGATTGCAAACAAAGTCAACATCGCCCAACGGGGCTCACCACCTTTGTTCCAGACCTGCATGAACTGCACAAACTTCTGGGCCATAAAGCCTGTCGCAACACCGTTAATGGTAAGCAAAAAGCTACCTTTGGTATCAGCTTGTACAATCCATTGCTGCGTATCTTCACACACATATAACAAGGCAGAAAACTTTTCATTTTCCAATTCTGAGAGGTCACCTTGTGTTTGAGGCACAGCCGATACAGTAGGGCTATCCGATGAACTCATAGTACCATCACTCCTAAAAGAGAAATTATCACAACCTGAGATATCTGGCTGACAACATGGTCTGGAATGTCAGAATCTCCGTTCTTAGGAACAGCGATAAAACAATTCCCACATCTTAGAAACATCTGATTACGAATTCCCGTATGGGAAAGAGACTCGACGAGAGTGCCAAGCTCTCGCTGAGTCTTTTCTCCGAGGTTTCAGGACTTGGCAGGAGCCTCGCGTTCTCGTTAATCCAATCCAAATGTCGAAGTGATTGAATCTCCATTCTTAGTGCTCGGCTTCTGTAACAACTTCGGAGGAGACTTCTTCCTCATCCTGGATATAGGTCTTTTCTCTGTAACGCATGGCGACAAAGATAAAGAAGATAGCTGTGAGTAACATCATACCTGCAAAGAAAAGATAGTATTGGACACCATCAAGCCGGGAAGTGCGAGCAGTCATAGTGCAAGAGTCAGCAGCAGAGCTTGCCCAACGGAGTGTAACAGAGCTACCTGGGGCCGGCAAGGTAAGAGAAGACTTGTTGTTCAAAGTAAATGCGTCAATCGAAACACCGCCATCGACTGTGACCTTCAAGCGAGCCCCAACCTTTTTGCCGGCTGCTTCACACTCCAGTAGGTACTCTTTTTTCTCAGCCTTCACCTGCAAAGAGCCAACAGCCTTCACTTTCTTCTTCATCGGATTCAACATGCAGCTCTTAACATTTTCGGCCTTCCACTTGATTGTCACAGCAGCTTTCGGACGAACCGTTGCTTTTCCAGATTGACCATTGGCAGTAAAAGCCAAAACTTTCGCAATTTTCTTCACTTTTGAGGGGTCGCCAAGACTTACCCAAGCTCGACGTTTTGCACGAACGCTGGCATTTGTTTTGGAGATACATGACAACAAGAAAGTGGTTTTCTTATCAACCTTGAGAGTCGTAGCACCAGAGATGCCCAACTTCATCT
>JALTMC010000035.1 GCA_027005175.1 Myxococcales bacterium | reverse complement strand
CCATGGGGTGTCGGGGGGTTT
Organism: Myxococcales bacterium; assembly: GCA_027005175.1. Lineage (GTDB taxonomy): Bacteria > Myxococcota_C > UBA6777 > UBA6777 > UBA6777 > M3003. The sequence goes on along the minus strand of JALTMC010000035.1, from coordinate 2,031 downwards.
CGTTATTGCACAGAAGAAGCTCGGCTTGGTAGGACGTTGATGGGGGTCGATGGGCTTGAGCAACGAATACCATGAGACCAGTATTTCTAGTGAGATAAGTCTTTCAGGGGTTGTTGAAACTTGCAAAGGAAGTCTGAATATGTCATAGCCTTTTGGTTGTTTTCTTGCGATGGAGTCTGTTTCGTACCTACAGGAGAGAGGCTGAGCAGAAACTTTCAAGCCGAGATGAGGAGTTGATCTTGCCCAGGACTGCCATAATTGTTCCTTGTTACAATGAGGAGAATCGCTTACAACCGATAGCGTTTCAGCAAGAGGTGGAGCAACATCCGGACCTTCACTTCTACTTTGTCAATGATGGAAGCCGCGACAACACGATGCGCATGTTGCGCGACATGTGCCAAGTGAACCCAGAGCAGCTGTATGCAATCAATCAGCCAAAGAATAAGGGAAAAGCCGAGGCCGTTCGACAGGGTGTCCTGACTGCCATAGCCCAAGAGTATGAGTTGATTGGGTTCTGGGATGCTGATCTTGCGACGCCGCTATGCCACATCCACGATTTCATCAACGTACTGAACGAAACACCTCAAACGAACGTGGTGATGGGTTCGCGTGTCAAGTTGCTCGGTCGTAACATCGATCGCAAGCCACTGCGTCACTATCTCGGTCGTATGTTTGCAACATGCACCAGTATCATTCTGCAACTCCCTGTCTATGATACTCAATGTGGTGCCAAGCTCTTTCGAAACACGCCGGCATTTCGGTGGGCTTTTTCACGTCCTTTCACAGTGAATTGGATTTTTGATGTGGAGATTCTCGCACGACTCACCCAGTTTGCCCAAAGCCAGGGAGCCCCCAACATCGAGAGAACTACGACAGAGTATCCACTCCAAGTATGGACAGATGTGCCCGGTTCGAAGCTCAAGACGACAGACTTTCTACGTGGAGGATTGGATCTCCTCAAAGTGGCGCAGATCCTTTACTTACCGGGCGAAGACAACGTTCCGAAGGAGTGGGAGAAATGACCTCCCTGGCCGAACGAGATGGGCTGCGACGAATGCCATGGGAATTTGTTCTGGTCGCGATGATATGGCTTTATATCTTTCCTTACAGCAACTCCCTCAACAACCCCAACGAACGAACCCGTATGTTACAGACACGGGCATTGGTTCAGTTTGGTCAACTTCACATTGGAGAAGCCATTCGCAACCGTCAGGGTAACGTACAGATTTTCGACTTGTACGGTAACAGGCATGGTGGAGTCTTTGTCAATGACATTAGCATTACCTGCAACGACCCCAAACAAAAGCCTCCAGGCTGTGCAGGTAAGATATACCCGGCCAAGGGTCCAGGAATCCCTCTGTTAGGAGTTCCGGCCCTGAGCTTCGCTCGATGGATCGGATTTGTCCCTGATGGCATCAAGTATGAATCACGAGCCACATGGGTGGTTCGTTATGGTGGCGTGGCCTTTTTGATGTTGCTCGCGCTGTTTGTATTCTCGCTGTTGTTACGAGAGGGAGGAATTCCTCGACCCCTCCGAGCGCGTCTTGTACTCGCAACAGGACTGGGCACATCCATTTTCCCTTACAGCATTTCCTTTGTTGGACACGCTATGGCTGGCGGTGTGATATTGATCGGGTTATTCCTGCTCAATCGCGGCAGGGCGCGTGGAGGTTGGACTGGATTCCTCCTGGCAGTTCTTGGCGGTCATGTCGTCGCCTGGTCAGAACTCATGGAATACCATGCGGTGGCCGCCATTTTTGTGGTGTCGCTGTGGGTTGTCCTTTCCCGCGATCGATGGCGTATGATTCCAGGATATGCTGTGGGCGCAGGGAGCACGATGGCCCTGTTTATGTTTCTTCACAACTCGATGTTTGGTCACCCCCTCAAGACGGGGCACTTCAGCCTAATGTCAGCCCACAATCGCGCGCTCCAAACCACCGGTTTCCTCGGGATCAAAGGCTTCTACTGGAAAGCCATTTTCTTCAACCTATTTGACCCCTATATGGGACTCCTCTTTTTAATGCCTTGGAT
>JALTMC010000034.1:909-2054 GCA_027005175.1 Myxococcales bacterium | reverse complement strand
CCTTTGAGCTTTTTCTTATAGGAGCCCACGCGGATGTTCTCGACACCGCTGAATGCTACAGGTCGCCTTACGGCCCGATCTATCTCTAGAATGACAGTGGGGTGGCCATCGACTGCAACCTCATAGAAGCGAAAGTCAATGCGGGGCTCAAGGAGACGCAAGAGCCAGCTCTCAAGCTCTTCATTGCCCTTTTTGGTGTTTTTAGGATCAAAGTTTGTGCCCACAATGGAATGGTCTTCATCTTGAACACCCCAGACCAAATATCCGTGAGTTTTTCCTGCGAGGGCTGCTGCATTGGATAACGCTGATATGTACTCCCCGATGGTTTGGGGATCATAATTGTCGACTTTGAACTCAACCCACTCCGTCTCTGTTGGGAGGTTACAAAGCTCTCGTACTAGACCCTCAAGATAGCTGGCTGTACGTGGTGTTGTCATGAGGCCTTCTCGTCAGTATTTGATTGTTCTTTTGTTGTGTTTGCGATGTCAAGAGCGGTAATAGCGAAGCCTACCCTCATACATTCCATTTTGCAATTTACATCACTGCACAGAACAAGCATCCATCTGCTCTGCATCTACATCGCTGACAATGCTACAAGTAACAGACATCGACCGTCAAGCTCGCTCAAAGTTGGTATGAATCGGCAAGAGTCGTGAGCACAGGCAACGCCAAAATTTACCCGGTAAAAATCTGTTTCAAAAACACCGCCCAAATTGTAGCGATCTGGCTACAGACTTTTATGTACCTGCATAGCCGGAAAATGCCTTGAGCAGGTACATGACGAAAATATCCGGCCTATCCATTCATCCCGAGATTGCCTTTTGCATTCAACGAGTAAGGCGTCTTAGACAACAGAGGTCCGAATAAATGTCAGTTCAATTAATCAAAGATAAGGTGTTCCTCCCACTCCGACTCAGACACAGTGAAGCTACGGCGAGGCAACTGGGCTATCCATCTGCAGAAGCCCTTCGCAAGTCACGCGAACGCGGCCATCTGCCTGATGGTTCCTGCGTCAAGGAAGGGATATTCTGGTACTACTATCCTCAAAGATTTCTGGAGCGACGTGATGGCGAAACGAACAACAAAATTGCCGCGGGGCATGTTTTGGGACGCGAGGGGAGAGCGATATCGGATTCAGTTCACAA
>JALTMC010000034.1:0-899 GCA_027005175.1 Myxococcales bacterium | reverse complement strand
ACAAAGCGCGAAGTAGAGACGTATCTGAACAAGTTGCGAGAAGACGATCGGCTGGGTCAATTGGTCTGGCCAAGCGAAAAGAGACAGAAGCAAGAGCAGGAGCAGCCCTGGACAGTTGGGGAGTTCGCGGTTGAACGATACCTCCCTCTATGTGAAGCAGATAACTGTCCAGCAACTATCGTACGAAAGAAGCAAGCACTGAAGAAGATAGCTCCCTGGTTTTGGGATATACCGTTGGATGGAATAGATGCCACATCGGTTGCACAGTTTGCCGCAGAAAGAAAGGCTGATGGTGTAAGAGCACGGACAGTGAACATTGAGATTGGTCAACTCAGACATCTGCTTAACGTAGCACATGAAAACGGCTTCATGCCCTACCCTCCCCCACGCTTTCGAACACTTTCAGAGAAGGACAAAAAGCCTCCACGTGTACTGACCGAACAAGAGTTTGACCAGGCTCTTGAGAACGCCACAAGGAAAGGTTTTGTCCATAGAGTTCTGACACTCTTCCTCAGATATATGGGCACACGCTGGACCGAAACAAAAAACCTCCCACGCACACATGTGGACTGGGATACGGGGCGTATCACACTCGACGGTGACCAAGTCAAAACAGGAAAGGGACGCATCCTCCAGGCACCTTCGGGTCTTTTGGCAGAGATGCGACAACTCCCGAAGCTTGGACCATTTGTGTTCATGCACGAGTGGCGCGGTGATGCATACAAGATGCCAAGAGATGCACGCTTTGGTGGTGGTAATGACCTGCGCTATCCCTGGCAAGGCAATGATGAAAATATGGGATTTGGTCCACACGTATTTCGTCACACATTTGCTACTGATTGTCTAAGGAATGGTGTCGGAATCAAAGCAGTGCAGGCATGGTTGGGTCACTCAAGTAT
>JALTMC010000033.1 GCA_027005175.1 Myxococcales bacterium | reverse complement strand
ATCTTGGACAGGGCATTCAGCAAGGTGCAGAAGCCGTTGGTCGTGGTGTCGAAGCAACAGGTCGTGCGATCGGTCGTGGTGCTGAAGCCATTGGTAACGCAGCTCACAATCTCGTCGATGTCAACAATGATGGAAAGATCGGACTGGATGACGCCGCAAACGCTGCCCGCGCCGTTGGCCGTGGTCTCAAAGTGGGCGCAGAGGTCGTTGGCCGTGGTCTCAAAGTGGGTGCCGAGGCAACAGGTCGTGCGATCGGTCGCGGTGCCGAAGCCATTGGTAATGCAGCTCACAACCTCGCCGACGTCAACAATGACGGAAAAATCGGACTGGATGACGCCGCAAACGCTGCCCGCAACATTGGCCGTGCAGCCCAAAACCTCGCCGATGTCAACGGCGATGGAAAGATCGGACTCGCGGATGTTGGGCGTGCTGCCCGTAACCTCGGTCGTGGTGTCCAAGCCGGCGCCAATGCTATCGGTCAGGCAGCACATAACCTCGCCGACGCTGATGGCGACGGAAAAATCGGACTCTCCGATGTGAGTGCTGCCGCCAGTAACATTGGTGAAAGTGTCTCCAACACGGCTCGTGTCGTAGGTCGTGGCGCAGCAACAGCTGGGCGCGTGATAGGCAACGCAGCCAAGTCTCTGGGTAGCCAAGCTTCTCGTGCCGCCGACACCCTCGCCGAGGGTGCCTCCCGCACCTTCAAACGCGCCAGCGCCACCGTGAGCCGCGTCGCTAGCTTCTTCGGCTGGTAATCCACTCCCTGATGGACCCGTGTCCATCACAGGAGCCCAACATGGAGAGCCACCCGAACCCATACCATCCCACACTGCTCCTGTTTTCTTTACCTTCCTTGCGCTCCCCTGAAAAGGAGGATAAGACACCGCCTTCTCTCTTGGATTGCTCCTGTTTTCTTGCCCCTCCTTGCGTTTCCCCCACTCTTTGAAGACACAATCTCCGCTCTTTAAAGACACGATCCCCCACGTTTTCCCTGCGATTTTCTTTTTCTTTGAAAAAATTTCCTCATCGCAACAACAGTACAAATGACATTGATGAAGACAAGCATTTTTGTCTTCAGGCTTAATGGAGCAGAGCCGTCTCACTTTCATTGTCATTTCGTCATGAAAGTGACCCACAGGAAACTCGTTCTTTCGGATGCACTCGGATGTCAAAGGTTGGATTTTCTCTCTGATTTTGACGCACCTTCCAATCCATTGAATGTTTTTTCAACTCCTGCCGTATATGGGATAGTGAGCTGCGAAACGGACTGTTATCAGAAATTTCACTTCTTACGGACTTCTTACAGCACTTGAGTGAAGACACAGGTTCAGAATGGGGCTAGAACCCTCATTCTGACGAAGGAAAACCCGACTGAAGTCGGCTCAATCGTTTCGTTTTCCCTAAAGGGCAAAGTGTTTTGAGTGCCCCAAAGGGGTAGTTTCGAGATCCTCAGAGTGAGGGTTCAGCCTCACGGATATACAGGAGAGTTTGCTATGTTCACTTCTTTTACAGGCTGTCAGATTTCCGTCTTACAGGATGAAGGATGAACTTGTAGAGTTTCTTGTGGGTTGCTCTGTGAGTGTTCTTTTTCATAAAGGAGTTTCTACATGAATACTAGATTGGCCTCTTTGTTTTTCAGAAGTTCTTGCTTTTGCTGTGCGCTTTTTCTTGGTCTGCTAGGCTTGCTCTTACCCGTCCAGGTCTCTGCTTATGCCCCGAAAGCTCAAAGTAAGCCGATCCCTAGCTCTCCCTCTTCAGGTGCAACGCTCTCTTTTACTTTTTCTAATTTGCCACGAGCAGCGACGAATATTAAGGTTAGCGTTGACTTGTATGGCGACTACAACAGTTCCAGCGAAAACGCGGATGTTACAATTGATGGGCAACTTATGACCCGTGTGAGATGTGGCTTTCGCGTCTCGGCTTCCCATTGTGGCGGTGCGGGCGAATGCAATACCAGTGTCTCCAGTACCAGTAAAAACCACAAAGTATTTACCGTCTCTAAAACACGCGCGAATGATGGAACAATCACGGTTGTGGTGAAAAACTCCAGAGGTGTGGATTATTCGCGCTGTCGTAACAGGAGTGGCAGTAACAAAGTTGTGGTATCGATCTCTTATGGTACTGCGGATTTTCGTGTGGAGGCTCTCTCGGTCAACTCCACAGCTCCTCGTGGCGGACCACAAACCGTAAGATATCGTATTTGCAACCGTGGTGACAGCACTGCGACAGCTGCGACACGGATCTACTATTCAACCAATTCAACGTGGGGAGCGGGAGATACAACCCTCAGCACCTTGACTGCACGCACCATCGCGGCCAACTCTTGCTATCCTTCTTCGACAGGAACAGCCACACAAACAGTGACAATCCCCACAGTGGCAACTCACAATGCAACACGGTACATTATCGCTTATACCGACTATAACAATGCGGTGAATGAGACCAACGAAACGATAAATTGCTCTGGTTCAACCTTATGCAATACCAAGTTTGCATCGTTCCGCGTGTTGCGACCAGACCTAACGGTATCCGCAGCCTCTGTGACACCGATTGGTACTGTGGCTGTGGGCTCCAAAGTAACGGTGAAGTATACCCTTCGCAACCGAGCCTCCCAGTTTACAACGGACTTTCGAGTGCGTTTTTATTACTGTCCTACAAACAATAGCACCACAGGCTGTGTCTCTCTTGGAACACAAAGCCTTACCAATAATTTCAACTACAATCAGTCTATCTCCTTTACCAGCCCTAGCTTGACACTACCGAGACAGCTCAGCTCTGGCACCCGATACATCCGCGTCTTTGCAGATGATGCGGGGGCGATTACAGAGGAGAGTGAGAGCACAGCCAGCAACAATCGTTGGGCTTCTTTCTCAGCACGTCCCGATCTGGATGTTCCGAGTGTAAGAGTGAGCACCTCAGGTACGATAGGCTCAGGAAGCACTGTGAGAGTGAGCTATTCGATCCGCAATCGCTATGTTCCGTTCACAACCAATTTCAAAGTCCAGTTCTTTTACTGTACAGCACGCAACACAACATCGTGTACTTCGATTCAGACTGTCAGCTTTTCTCGGGATTTTAAGATCGAAACCTATGCCACATTTGGACTTCGAAAATTACCTGCCAATGTAGTTCCTGGCACCGGATATATCCGTGTGTTTGTGGATAGTGCTTTTAATATTAACGAGACAACGGGAGCCAACAACAACAATTGGGGCTCTTTTACAGTGAATGGAAAACCTGATTTGCAGGTGGACACTGTACTGCTGAGTTCAACCTCTGCCGCTCGCGGCGGTCCAATCACTGTGCATTATCGCGTTTGCAACAAAGGCAAGACTCGCACGAGTACCTACTTTTATTTGCGATTTTACTATTCCATCGATAAGTCCTGGACCACAGGCGACACGTACCTTGGACGTCAAATTAAAGTCAATGGCTTGGATGCAGGCAAATGCATCCCCTCGGCCACTGGGGTCTCCTCTACCAGTGTGACGATCCCCACCGCTGCATCTTATAATTCGACACGTCATATCATCGTATATGCAGATCCACCCACAAGTCGTATTCCTGAGATATCGGATGCCATCAACTGTTCGCTCAGCTCCAAGTGCAACACTCGTTATGTTCCCTTCCGTGTGCGTCGCCCCGATCTCGCTGTGACTTCTGCAACGGTCAACACTTCAGGCACGATCCGCGCGGGCTCCAACGTCACAGTCACCTACAAACTGAAGAACCTGGCATCTCAGTTTACAACGAATTTTCGCGTGCGTTTTTATCTGTGTCCCACCAACAACAGCACAACAGGTTGTTTGTCATTGGCGACACAAAGCCTGAGCAGCAATTTTGCCTACAACCAGGAGCGAACCTTCATCAGCCCCAGCCTGAAGATGCCAACTTCCATAACATCAGGGACGAACTACATTCGAGTGTTTGCAAACGATGCACAGAACTTTACAGAAGAAAGCACATCCAACAACAACCGCTGGGCTCCCTTCAATGTCAATGGAAGACCCGATCTCACCGTAAACTCTGTCACTGTCACAACCCCCGCAGGCACAGTAGGCTCAGGAACAAGTGTTACAGTTCGCTACACCATCAAAAATAACTTTGTTCGAGTGACCACCAACTTTAAAGTACAGTTTTTCTACTGCTCTGGTCGCAATACATCGAGCTGTACATCAATCACAACATTAGACAATGCAACAAACCTTAATGCGGGACAGACTGCTGCCTTTCAGGGAAAACGGGCCTTGCCATCTTCTGTTCTCTCAGGTACCGGATATATCCGTGTTTTCGTGGATAGCACGAATCTTGTGAAGAATGAAGTCAGTGAGACCAACAACAACAACTGGGGTGCTTTCTCAGTCAATGGCAAGCCTGAGTTGCAAGTAGATGCTCTAACCTTGTCTCCCGCCAGCCAAGTTCGTGGTGGTACTTTGACAGCACGTTATCGGATCTGCAACAAAGGCCGCGCTCGCACCAGCACCGTATTCTATACACGATTCTACTACTCCATCAATTCCATATGGACCACCGGTGATACCTACCTCAACCGTCAGATCACAATGCCAGCTCTGAACGCGGGACAATGTACACCTTCAGCCACCGGCTCTTCGTCCACCACTGTGGTTGTTCCAGCAGTGGCTGGTCTCAACTCAACACGTTATATCTTTGCGTATGTTGATCCACCCATCAGTCGGGTCCCTGAAGTCTCCGAATCGATCAACTGTGCGTTGACCTCTCGATGCAATACACGTTATGCCTCCTTCCGCGTCTCTCTAGCCGGACGAGACCTTCAAGTTTCCTTCTTAAAAGCCACATCTTCTTCGGGAATACCTGGTGCAAAGACAACCCTCTCCTACCGCTTGTTCAATGCAGGTACTCTGACAGCTACCAACTTTAAAACACGCCTGTATCTATCCAAGGACAGAGTCTTTAGTCCCGGTGATACATACCTGGCTGTGGAGCGCGTCACAGCTTCTTTGGGAGCCGGTGCATCCCTGCCAAGTGCCACCACCAATTACAGCGCGACGGTCACGATTCCAACGAGCACTGCCTTGGGAGCATACTATATTCTCGCAGTGGTTGACTGGGATAAAAAGGTCGCTGAGATCAATGAAAACAACAACACAAACAGTGTTCCTTATACTGTAAACAAAGAGAAGAAACCCGACTTGATCGCGTTCAGCGTTAAACCCCAAGTCGTGAAAGCTCTCGCAGGCACCTCTATTAAAATCGATTACGAAGTTCGCAACGGTGGAACAGCAGATGTTAGCGGCTATGCGGTTCGTATGTATTATTCAGCGGATACAAAGGTTGATTCCGGCGATAGCGTCTTGACAAGCTTTACCCGAGCAAAGCTCATCGCAACAGGCAAACATACGGGTACACGCACTGTGACTGTACCTACGACTGCAGCAGCCAAAGGCTACATCTTGATGTTTGTAGATCCAGCAAACTCGATCAAGAACGAAGTCAGCGAAAACAACAACGTCTCTAGCTCGGCCTTCCAAGTACTCGTTGACAAAGACAAAGATGGTGTACCCAACGACGTCGATTGCAACGACAACGACAAGACCATGTACCCTGCCTATAAGGGAAAAGCCGCCGCCACCGAGGTCTGCGATGGCAAAGACAATAACTGCGACAAAACCAAAGATAACCAACCTGGCAGCACAAAACCGCTAGAGCGAAATTGCACATCGACTTGTGGTACAGGCAAAGAGACCTGTCAAGCCGGTACCTACAAGGGATGTACCGCTCCTGCGACCTGTGAACCTGGGGTTGAGCCGAAGCCTGAAGTCGTCACTGAACCCACACCTGAGGTCACCACAGAACCCACTGTGGACGCAGGAACAACCGATACTCAGCCCGGAGAGCAGCCAGCTCCGGACACAACAGGCAATTGTTATACCCAAAGTTGTCCTGCCAATCAGATCTGTGTCCAGGGTACGTGTGTTGCAGACCCCTGCCAGGGCGTAAACTGTCCAACAGGGGAATTCTGTCGAAGCGGTCAGTGTGTGAAAGCCTGCGACTGTCTGAAGTGCCCCACCAATGAAACGTGTGTGGATGGTCAGTGCCAGTCGAACCCTTGTGCAGGCTCCCAATGCTCAGGTGGCCAGATCTGTGATGCCAACACGGGTAACTGCATCAACAACCCCTGTGCTACCGTAAAATGCGGCGTCAAACGTGTTTGTGTCGCGGGAAAATGTGTGGATGATCCCTGCAACAATATCAAGTGTCTGTCAGGTCAAAGCTGCCGCAATGGTCAGTGTTATGGCACGAGCTGCCCTGGCCAGGAGCAAACAGCTGAAACCACCACCGAACCAACAGCTGAAACCACCACCGAACCAACAGCTGAAACCACCACCGAACCAACAACTGAACCAACGGCTGATGCTGGTGTTTCAGATGCCTCTGATGCTGGAGCGACTGATACAAACACCACTGATACCACAGCATCTGACGATCCAGCGAAGGCGGATGAAACCACAACAGATACTCCAGGTAGTACAGACACCACATCCACCACCGAAGCGATCACAACCGATCAAGTCGGTACTGCTGATAAAGGAAGTGGCAATGATAGCAGCAAAACTGGTGATGTAATTGGACCACCTGAAGGTGGGTGCAACTGCTCCGTCAATGGAAAACCTCTCCCCTTGTTCTTGATGTTGGCTTTGCTGGGCCTCTTGGTTCTCACACGCCGACGTCGCAAAGCCTAATCTGAACTCTCACACACCGACGTCGCAAAGCCTAATCTGAACTCTCACACACCGACGTCGCAAAGCCTAATCTGAACTCTCACCCCAATACTCCAAGCCCTAATCTGGACTCACTTCCCAATACCCCAAGTCCTTGGCCTGGACTCACCTCCCAATACCCCAAGTCCTTGTCTGAACTCACTTCCCAATACCCCAAGTCCTTGTCTGAACTCACTTCCCAATACCCAAACCTTGGCCTGAACTCTCACCCAAAAACCCCAAGAAGCACCATGTCTCCCACCTCGGTTTCCGTATCTGTCGAGGAATACAAACCTACCTCCTGAACACATACATGCAGGTCGAAGCTATTTTAAATGGCATTCACTGTCCGTTCTGACTATCTTAAGAGGAGACTCTGTAACTCATGGAGTTTGTCGGTTCGTACGATCAAAGATGTTGCTTTTGAGGAAGATGTCGTGAGATCAAAGATAAGAAGAATTCGTTCACTTCGCTCCAAAGATGTTGCTTTTGAGGAAGATGTCATGAAATCAAAGACAAGAAGGGTTCGTTCACTTCGATGGTTTGTGGTGCTTTGTGCTGGTATCGGTCTCTTTTTACAAGGCTGTAGTAGCAACAATACCAATGCCAACTCAAACAATACCAATGCCAACTCAAACAACAACAAAGCCAACACAAACAATACCAACGCCAACACAAACAATACCAACGCCAACACAGATCCAGGTCCGATTTCCCCGCTGTCTTCGACGACGTTGTTGTATATTCACTCTCCCAAGAACGATGGTGTGGGTCATGTGTATGCCTATGATACCAGCACCAAAAAATCGCGTTTAATTACAGACTTGGGCAACAAAACTCGAACACCAAGAGTCTCGATATCTCCCGATCGCAAGTGGTTTGCATTACGAGCCTTCTTTCGCCCCAATGCAACAGATTTGAAGCAAGGCATCAGCATACCCAGTTTGTGGGTAGTCAGTGTGGATGGAAAACAGTTTCGGCGTGTGACAGAACCCATCCTCAACTCCAATGGAAAGGGTGCATCTTGTACAGTAAACTCACAATGTCCCTCAACAGGATACTGCAACACAAGCCTTGGAAAATGTTCTTTGCGAAATTATACGATTGGTTTGGGAATACCTCGCTGGTCGCGGGATGGAAAGACTCTCTGGACAACCCTTGCAACCCACTGGTCCAATGGCACAAGGCTAACAGGAGGAAGTACGTTGGCCAGTGTCCCTGTGAGTGGAGGTGCCCTCAACGCACACGCAGCCAGCTCAGGCTGTGCTCAAGTCTCTCATATCTCCCTGCACCCCACAGAAGATAAGATCCTGGCCATTCACTCCGTGTGTAGTAATGGAAAACCCGGCCTTCACATGTACAATATTCCACCAACCACAGCCACACAGGTCTTTTTTAATGCGAATATCTCTGTCTCTTTGGGCAGCACCCTATTTTTCCCAAACGGGGCTGGTATCCTGTTCTTAGCCAACACCACATGGGATACCAACAATGACGGAAAGGCTGATGCTCAGGGCATAGGAATTGCTGCCTACGACCTCACAAAAAAGAAGCTCGCGCCGATACTCCCGCCTCTCAAGTCACACCTGAGCTACACAGATATGACAATCTCACCAGATGGCAAGCAGATTGTTATGTGTATCTACAAC
>JALTMC010000032.1 GCA_027005175.1 Myxococcales bacterium | reverse complement strand
CCTATCATAAGGTTACAGGGGGAGGGGTCTTATGACAAATTTGGAGCACTTAATATCTGTAAATTTTATCTTAAGGGCAAGTAGCAAGTAGCAAGTTCTCGCAGATTTGCCCCTCTTTTTAGCGTCAGTTACGGCGTATGTCGTGGGCAGCCATACTTTCAAGGCTACAGATCAGTGATGAAACTGTTTTTTTGCCTCACCCTGAAGAAGAGACCCAAGCAGGATCACAAGCCAACCAGAGAGAATGCTACAAGTTGCGAGGAATGCAGGGTTATTGTACATGTTAGTAAATTTAAACCAGGATGCCGCAAAATAAACAATGAATGCAACGACCACGGAAGCTGTTACAGTTTCGCGTTGGATGTTGGGGAAGAACATCCCACAAGCCAAGGGGAAGAAAGAAAGCGTAAACAGGAGATAGACCCCATATTGTGCAAAGATCGCAACAGATCCGCCCGTGGGGTGGTAAAGTTGGCGCAGCGCCAACCAGACAGTGATAGCTGCAATCCCTATCATAGCAACCCTTGCAAACCGAAGGGCCTTACGCCCTCGCGTTTCTGTCTCCTCTTGGGAGAATTCTGCATTGCCAAATCCAGTGAGGGTCAGGTAGAGATCGCTCGACATAATGGCTGTGAGTGCGAGAAGAATCCCTTCCAGGGTAGAGAGCCCAGCACATAAGACCCCGATTCCGATCAAGACCCGCACCGTGGGAGAAAAGTTTGTAACAATATAGAAAGGAACAACCTTGTCCATCGTCAAGATAGCACCACCGCCCCAGAAACTGTGAATCGCTCCCACCTGATTGACAGGATCAAACAGAACCCTCGCATACAAGCCGACGATCATCACACCCACAAAGATCAAGCCAGCGAGAATCGCTACCGTCAGGTACTGCTTAACTTGTCGATCTTCCTTGAGGTAGAGAGTTTTACTCAAGATATGAGGCTGGCATACGATCGCAAGACCAACAAGAAAATTACAAACAAAGACTTCAAAGAGATTTCGAAAATACAGTGAGGAGGGGTTTGTCACAGTTGCAAGCGAAGCTTGGATCGTCTTAAGCTCAACCATCAAACCTTCTCCGGACCAAAACATAGAGAGGTTGCTCAAGATCAAAACCAACGCAACCACCAGCATAATCATTGCCTGAATGGCATTGGTGTAGGCATGAGTATTTACTCCCCCCACCATCACATAGGTAAAAACAAAGCTCACAACAGCAAGGATTAACCACTTTGGATGGATCTGTAACAGTTGGCCGAGCACCAAGGCAACCGCAAGCACGATCAAGACAGCGAAAGTGACAAGCGCAAACGATACAAAGCCAAAAAAAAGTCGCAGTCCTTTCGAGTGATACCGTGCTCCGATCCATTGAGGGATGGTCAGTGCCTGTACAGACTCACCCATCGCACGAAATCTTCGAGAAAAGAAGACCAATCCAAGGATAATCCCCAAGCCTGCTGAAAGGCCCAGCCCCAACAAACCAGCGAGACCGTACTGATAGATCAACCCGGGATTCACGACAAAAGTCGCAACACTCGTAAGCTGAGCCGTGAGAGACAATCCAACAAAAAAGGCAGGGATATCTCGATTCCCCACAGCAAAACTTGAAAGAGAGCGGGTTCGCATGGCACCGCGCACAGTTAATCCTACCGTGAGCACGACATACAAACCCACAGCGACCCAAGCCAGAGAAACAGCTGTCATCAGTCCCTCACATCCTTTCGAGTATTTGTCGAACTTCCGATTTAATCACCTTCCCTGAAGCATTGAGAGGAAGCTCTGCAACAAAATGATATTCTTTCGGTAGCTTGTACTTTGCAAGGCGATCTTTGAGGAAGCTATGCAAGCTATCAAAAGACACATCTGTTTCCGAAGGGACTACCACGGCCACAGGGATCTCACCCCACTTTTCATCAGGACGTCCCACCACAGTCGCGGCCATAACCTGAGGATGACCTACCAGTAATTTCTCGATTTCTGCGGGATAGATATTTTCGCCGCCGCTGATAATCATATCTTTTTTGCGGTCCACAATAAAAAGAAATCCATCTTCATCAAAGTGCCCAACATCACCTGTGTAGAGCCAACCATCTCTGATCGCTTCTGCTGTTGCATCAGGGCGATTCCAATAACCTCTCATCACATTGGGACCGCGCACCACAACTTCACCCGATTCCCCTTGAGAAACGATCATACCATCGGAATCAACCAGCTGAACTTCGGTATAGAGGAGCGGTCGCCCTGCACTTCCGGCTTTCTCCAAACACTCTCCAGGCCCCATCCCCGTCACTCCAGGGCTGGCTTCGGTCAAACCATACCCTTGCCGAAACTCCAGCTCCCTCTCGTGATAGACACGTATCAGGGATTCAGGAAGAGGTGCCCCACCGCTGAGCAAGACCTCACAAGAACTCCAATCTACCGTCTCAAACTCCGGCTGTTTGGAGAGAAGCTGATAGATCACTGGAACTCCCAAGATCCCTGTCACTCTCTCTTTTTCGATCGTGGTAAGAACAGCCGCAGGATTAAAGTTACGCTGCAATAGGATGGTGCCGCCCATGTGCAACACAGGAGTAACAGAGCCATTTAATCCACCCACATGAAACAGAGGCAACAAAGCGAGAACAATCGCATCAGGGCTGGCCCCCAAAGACCAACCGTTGATGGTCTGCCAGAAGACATTGTTATGTGTAAGCACAACACCTTTGGGAAGTCCGGTGGTTCCAGAGGTATAGATGATCATTAGGTCGTCATCTCCGCCTCCGTTCAATCCATCCCATGAACCTGCGGGACTTGAGTGCTCCAAGGTGTCCTTGAGCCAGCCCTCCATCGAAAGATCCTGACCCAACTCCACAGCACAATAGAAACACTCCGCGATATACCGTTTGCGAATGGACGAGATACGCTCCGACCACTCTGTTGAAAAAAACAAAACTTTGGGAGCACAGTCGTCGAGAATAAAGACCAACTCCTCTTCACTCAAACGCCAATTGAGAGGTACGTAGATCGCCCCAAGGCGGGCTGTTGCAAACAGCACCTCCACCATGTCGATGGTGTTGGGCATAAGCACTGCGACACGATCTCCAGCTTGCACTCCTCGCTCTTGCATCCCTTCAGCCAACGCACGAATTCGTGTATTGCATGCAAGATAGGATAGCTCGCGATAGTCGTCTTTGAGAGCTATCTTTTGAGGAAAGATCAGCGCGTTCCGTTCCATCCATGCCGCGATGTTAATATTCACAGAAATCCTCCTCAGCCTTGCTCGACTTTTTGCTTTTGAAGATCTTCCATCGCTTCAAGCTGCACTTGAAGCAAGTCTACTTGCTCCTGTAAGACAAGCAGTGTTTCTTTCTGAATCTTCCAGTCTTCCAAGACTTGCAGTTGTTCTTGCAGATCTTCCATCTGACCTTCCAACTTCATCACGTAGTATAAGAGCTTCTTTTGGTCTCGATATGTCGGCCAGCCCAAACCTTTGTAGACAAGATGTTTTGCCTTGTCCGTTGTCACTTTTAATCGAAAAAACGTATTCAACACACTCGCAAGTGCCGTCATCGTTGTCGGACTTTGAAATACCTTCTCCAAAAAACTCCCTGTATTGTTTGTCACTGTATCAAAGTAAGGCTTCCAATACCGCTCAAACATAACGTGCCTCTCGCTGTGGTCTCAGAAATCAAAGTGTGTGCAGTGCAACACAAACATATTCGTTGTGCAGTGCACCATATCGAAAGCATTTAGGACTGTCAAGAAGGAAGTTGTATCATATTGTGCGCTGCACAAAAAATTTCCTTGACAAATTCATATTGCGACGCACAATAGAGAGGGTGAAAAGGAGATCCAAAAGATGTCAATAGGAAATGCCCACCCTGTAGAGCCGGAAGTGATTGAGATACGGAAGTATTCCAATCGGCGACTGTACGACACATCAGCCAGTCGTTACGTGACATTGCAGCATGTCAAGCAGATGATACGCCAGGGAAAAGAGATCCAAGTGGTGGACGCCCAAACGGGTGAAGACCTCACACGTGCAGTGATGTTGCAGATCATTTGCGAGAGTAAAAGTCAACAGGAGCTACTCCCTGTTAGCTTTCTGCGACAGGTGATACAAGCCAGTGGAAAAACGGTGCAAAGTTCGATTAAGGATTTTCTCTCACTGGGTCTTCATGCACAAAAAGATCTGCACCAACAGCTATCCCACTGGATGCGGATGGGAGTTGCAATGAATCCTTTTATGAGCACTTTTGCCAGCATGTTTTCGAATGAATCCCAACCAAGCTCACAAGGAGTACATCAACAACCCTTCGGAACTCCAGGAGATCCATCCGAAGCAGAAGATCCAACCACAAATGCTGCCATGCAACATAGTATCCAAGACAAGCCCTCAGCAGCTTCTGTCCAAGACAAGCCTTCAACAGAAAACGTAGAGAGTGAGATTGAAGAATTGCGCCACCAGTTGGCGTTTATGCAACAACAGATCGATAAGTTAGGAGAGAAACAATGAGCCAGAAAGAAAGCAAGTTTAAGTGGGAAGGTCTGAATGTTGGAGTAGAGATGTTCCATCAGTTTACAAAGCCTTGGGGAGAAGCTGTACAAAGCCAGATGGAACAAGTTCATCAGTTGCAGGAAAACGTCATGAAGCACACCCAAAAAGCTGTGCAAGAAACCCATAACCTCACCATGGAAGGTTTTAAACAAGCCTCCAACACACTCCAACGCTTCCATGAAGCCACCCAGGAACATCTCAAAAAATGGACCAACCGATAGCTTCAAGCTATCAATAGCTTCAAGTTATCAATAGCTTCAAGTTATCAATAGCTTCAAGTTATCAATAGCTTCAAGTTACGGTTGGGTTATGAAGAGAGTACGAGAGAGAAGGGCATTGTCAGGAATAGACTTGGGAGAATGTTTAGATGGCTGAAGCACCGCCCCCACCGACAGAGACGCTGTGGAGCCGATGGGCTCGGGAGTGGGGAGAAGAGATAGAGCGCGGCCAGAAGCGATGGGTCAACGGGATGCGTTTGCTGCGAGGGGAGAGACCTCCCATAGGGGCCACCCCCTGTGATATCGTGATGCGTCGCAACAAGATGGTCATGAAGCGTTACCGACGCAGTCCAGAAGCCCTATCCAAATATCCTGATGCGCTTCCAGTGTTGTTGGTTCCGTCCGTTATCAATCGGTCGTATATCCTAGACCTTCAGCCAGGAAAGAGTGTGGTTGAGTTTTTGTCTCAGGCAGGTCTTGACGTCTTCCTTATGGACTGGGGAAAGCCAGGGGCTGAAGACCAGTACCAAACATTTGATGACACCATCGACTATATCCTACGAGGCGCGATTCGACGTATTCAAAGGCTCACGGCACGATCCAAGATCCACCTGCTGGGTCATTGCCTGGGTGGGATGCTCACACTCACCTATGCATCCTTGTATCCCGATGAAGTCGCCAGCTTACTCAATATCACGTCACCAGTGGACTTGCGTCATGGGGGAATCCTCAAAACTTGGACAGGACCGATGGATCCGGATCTTATGGTCGATGCACTTGGCAACGCCCCATGGCCCTTACTACAGACATCATTTCATATGCTCAAACCGATGATGCAGTTGCAAAAAACAGCGTGGTTTTATGAGCGACTTTGGAAAGATAACACCATTGATAACTTTGTGCCCTTAGACACATGGTCCAATGACAATGTCTCGATCGCTGGCGAATTTTTCAGGACCTACATCAAAAAGATCTACCAGGAGAACGGACTTTTTAATGGGACCCTGATGGTAAATGGACGCAGAGTAGACATCGCAAAGCTCAAACATCCGGTGCTCAATATCGCAGCGAGAGGTGACCATATCGCACCTGAAGCCAGTGTTGTCGCTCTCAAGGAGCGTGTGCCACAAACAGAAAATCGAGTCCTTCCTGGAGGTCATATCGGCGCCGTCATCAGTCGCCGCGCCCGCCAAACACTCTGGCCGCAACTTGTAGATTTTTTCGTAAGAGAGAACAACACCATACACGAAAGATGAGACACCGTCCTGATGTGACGGGTTCATGCGGGACGAACCAACCAACAACCTGAGAGCGGAGTTCTCAAATGGACAAGGGGAAGCAACGATGAGTGGAACAGGTATGTTTGGGTTGCCCATGGAGCTTTGGACAGAGGCGGTTCGTTGGACAGGTCAACAAATGCAGCGCCAGGGAAGATTTCTTGAGCTTGCCTTTCGAGTTCCAGACAAGCCCACCTGGAATACCCCCAACAGAGTCGTGCTGGATCTTGTCCCACTGCGATTGCGTCAGTTCGTTGTGGAAGATCCAGATTTTGTCTATCACACCGATCAGTACTGCGATATACCTGTTATTGTAGTCACGCCACAGGTCAATCATTCGACGATTTGTGATTACGCTCCAGAACAAAGCCTCGTGACAACCCTACTCCAACAAGGGTACAGCCGGGTGTATGCGACAGAATGGAAGAGTGCGACCCAAGAGCGAGCCCATGAAACCCTGGATGACTCCTTTCAGGCCATCAAGGATTGCATCGATGAGATCGGTGAACCAGTTCGACTCCTTGGACTCTGCCAGGGAGGCTGGATGTCCATGGTTCATACAGCCTTGCATCCTGACCAGGTGGAGTCTTTGATTTTAGCAGCAGCTCCTATTGATTTCCATACCGAGCCGAGTGGTGTCAACCTCATGGCACGAACCTATCCGATGCTCTTCTATCACTCCCTCGTTGCGCTGGGTGCTGGCGTATTAAAGGGAGAGTTCATCTCCATGGGATTTGATAACCTGCGCCCAATGGAGCGACACTTTGGCAAATATATGAGCCTGTTCGCACATGTGGATGATCACGATTTTGTGGAGCGTTACAAAAGACTCACAGACTGGTATGGCGTACCACAACATCTCCCTGGTCGGTCTTATCTTCAGATCGTAAAGGAGCTGTTTAAGAAAAACAGCTTGATCAAAGGCACATTTCAAATCCAGGGACGCACCGTCGATCTGGCTCAGGTGGACTGTCCTCTCTACATGCTTGCTGGCTCTCGCGATCATATCACTCGTCAAGGTCAATTGTTTGCCGCCGAAAACTATGTCTCCAGCTCCGTGATTCGGAAGTATACGACAGATGCAGGACATATCGGTGTGTTCATGAGCCGTCAAGCCTTGAAAAAGGACTGGCCATTGCTCTTACAAGAGATGCACCAAGATAGCTTGCGTTGATCGTACAAAGTTCGGAATGCTTTACCAACATACAAGATAAAGCTCAATGACAACCACAAAGTCCCAACATTGGAATACTCCTCCATGCTCCAGGAAAAAGACAATTATGGGAGAAGTCTGACGGACCGCAAGGCCACTCCTATCCAAAACAAGTGCCGACTCCCCAGTGGAGTACTCTATCCTATGCTATGGGCATTACTCACCATGACAATCTTATCTGCAGCTTGCTCTGCTCCACCCACCAAAAAGATCTGCCAGCAAGACTCTGAATGTTCCTCGGGTCAACGCTGTGAAGCCAGTCAGTGCAAAGCCATAGACTCCACTTGTCAAACCGATGCAGATTGTAAAAAGGGAAAGCTTTGCATCAAAACGATGTGCCAGTTTGCCATCTGCCAAGACCATCGAGATTGCAACAAAGACGAAGAATGCCAGGGTGGCACCTGTGAGAAGAAGACAAGAGAGGGCGGTATCGAAACGCCAAGGGAACCCAAACCAGACGAAAACACAGACGGCGGGACTTCGGAGACTCCCTCAACCTCAAAGGATGACAACCAACCCAAACCCTGTCGCCCCAATCGAGATGGAGTGCTAGACCGATCGGAACTTACCTTTAAGGTTGGGTCCTCTATCCTATTCACACAGGCAGGTAGTTCGCAAAGCCCCGTTCCTATAGACTTGCAGGGGAAGAAAGAGAAAGATGGCACTACCATCTGGGATCTAAGCACCCACTACCCCGGAGAAACCAAGGTGGTTGATGAATTACTCAACCCCAAGGGAACATGGTACGCCAATAGCTTTCCACAAGCGACGTATGCCTCTGCATTAAGCCGAAGCTTGGGCCTGTTGGGGATCTTTCAAGTCACACAAGATGCCTTACTGTTACAAGGTATCGTTTCCCAATCGGCCAACCTCACCAAAGTCGTGTATGACAGACCTGTACCTCTCTTTCCATTTCCTCTCAAAAAAGGCAAGAAATGGACCGCCAAAGTCAACGGCTCTGGTACGTTTCAAACCGCGATCTATCGTGTGGAAGAGACATATCGATTTGAAGTCGATGCTGTAGGGAAAGCCAAAACGCCACAAGGTCTTTTTAACACCATCAGACTTCGCGTACATCTCACTCAACAACAGTATCTACCTGTTCCACTTCGCCGAACAAACTATAGCTACTACTATCTCTCCGAGTGTTTTGGTAT
>JALTMC010000031.1 GCA_027005175.1 Myxococcales bacterium | reverse complement strand
CCCCTGATCTCGCGATCTTTTCCCATATCACCTACAACTGTGGTGATGTCTTCCCTGTGGGAGCTTGGGATGCGATCTTACAAACGCACCAACCCAACTGTGTCATCGTACTTGATATAGCCCACTCCATCGGGCAATGCCCCCTACCGTTTCCAGCCGGAGACATCCTCTTGGGCAGCACACACAAATGGCTGTGTGGGCCGTGGGAGCTTGGCTTCACCTGGCTGCGACAATCTCGACGCCACCTTCTACCGGAGTTATTCCTCACAGATAGCCCCCTGGACTCCGAAACCACCACCGGAGGCTATGAACTCTCTGGAGGACAACACTTTGCCAAGTACATCCATCTTCAACAGACCCTCACCTTGCTTTGGGACCTCGGTCCTGATGTCATATACAAGAGAACCCAAGCTCTGGCGAGCTACTTTGCAAAAGGCTGTTTAAAGCTACTGACCGAGAAGCCTCTGATCACCCTTGAAGAGACAACATCGTCGATGCTCTTACTTCGCTTTCATGGCGTCGATCCCTACCCTGTCTATCGCCAACTCAATGACCAGAGTGTCCATGTCAAATGCATTAAAGGTGACTATGGACCCACACACACATTGAATCTGCTTCGCATAGGAATTCCATTTTATGAGACAAAACAGCGGCTGGACCGGACGCTGGAGATCTTTGCACAGGCTCTATCTACGGTGGAGTAAGGGACTTCCGACTCCCAGCAAAGAGCCAGTGTTGTGGCTGCTCCTGCTGCCTCTTTTGGTCTCCAAAGTCATCTTTGTGATTCACACCGGAACGTCGGGATTTCACGACGGTTCCTACTATCTGGATCTCGCCCAAAATATCCGAGATGGGTTGGGTGTGCTCACCGATGTCTCTCTTTATCATCAGGGGATGTCCTACTTTCCTCATCCAACTCCAGTATACCCCATCTGGCCTTTGTGTCTCGGGTATCTGGGCAGGGTATTCCCTCTAGCACCCCTCGCCCACGGGCTACCAGCCCTCCTCTACCTCTGTACACTCCTACTGGCCTTCTCCTTTGTCAGATCGGTTTGGCCTGTCACTATTGTCTCGTGGAAGGGTTGGACCTTCCACGCAGGACACCTGATGGCCGCATGGCTTGGACTTCATTTTCCATTCTTTATGTTCACCTGCCAACCCTACACCGAAGGGCTCACCTATGCGGCCTTGTTCCTGGCACTGTTTCGCGCCAAAGCCTTCTTTCAAGCCCCCAACTTCTGGCGGGGATTGGAAGTCGGACTGTGGGCGGGATTACTGGTACTGATTCGGTCCCAAGCTTTGTTGTTTGCTATCGCTTTCCTCATGGTTCTCCCACTGGGCTTCTTTTGCTTCCCCAAACGTCGTCATATCCTTGCATCCCTTGGCTTTCTCCTCGGATTGGCTTCCATATCTCTACTGCATCGATCGTATTTGAGTACATTCATTAAGGATCCACCATGGCTGATGTTGCGATTCGACCTCTACACCGCAACCAAAGGACTCTCCAGTATCCAGCTCATGGTCAAAAATAGTAGCTTTTGGGCGTTCCTCAAAGATCGACTGTATGGCTTTGTCGTCGCGTTTCGATGGAGTGGAGACTATAGCTATAGCAACTCCTTTTACTTCCTCCAATACTCCCTGCTTATCGCCTCTCCCTTGTGGCTCCTTGCTGGCCTGCGCTCTCTTCTCACAACATGGCGATATATGCTGCAATGGTTCCGTCATCAACGAACGCAAGACCGCACAAACGCGGCCTCCCTTCTCACAACGTGGCGATATATCTTCCGATGGATGCGAAAAAAACGCCACTTGTTTCAACTCTTCTTAGTGCTCTTAGCCCTTGGAGGTTTTTTTTCCATCCATTTGCTCCACAAGCGAATGTTTGCGGAGTGGAACTTTCCCACACGCCACGGCTTGACCTGTGGGTTTCTATTCTTTATAGCAACAGTCTATCTGGTGAAGTATAACACTTGGACAAGAATGGTAGCCATCGCTTTCATTGTGGCAAGCCTAGGACAAGGATTCTATAAGGTGGACAAAGAAACTCGTCGTGAGATCCGCAACCGCAGTCAACTGCCTGCTCATACCAAGATCGTACAATGGATTAACCGACACACGCCCCCCGGCAAGCGAACCGTCTTTGCCTTATCATCCCCCCAATCGTTGGCTCCCTATACTCCCAACGCCGCCTACCACTGGATCTACAGTGGAACGACCTTACAAGATCTGCGGCGGATGTTTACACACCTTGGAGCCCATTACTTGCTGGTCAGAGTGAAGACATACCATCATGCCTTCTTTCACAACCGAAAAGCCTTTAAGCGAAACTTCACCCGCTCCCAAAAATCCATCGGTGGATATGATATCTATATCCACAAACAACAGGAGAAATAGATGATCTGGTCCCCATTGGTCGAGACTTGTGAAACATTTTTGGCCGAACACACAGGAACTCTGGATGTTCCTACTGTTGGACAATTATTGCGTCAACTGAACCCCCACTTGACAGCCTTAACTCTCGACAAAGAAGACCTCCCTTATGGACGCTATTTGCTTCACCGTGACTCCGAGGATCGCTTCAATATCCAACTGGATATCTTCTCCATGGACTATACTGGTGCGATTCATTGCCACGAAAGTTGGGGCATGATTTGGGTGCTCAAAGGAAGTCTCTATGTCTCTGACTGGGACCTTCAAAACGACAAGGCAGTGATGCTCACCGATGGAGTATTCAGCGCAGGTAGCGGCAACTGTTTCTGCCCCCCCGTCTCCGACTGGCATCGAGTCATCACACCACCAACCGGCCCTCAACCTGTGAGTATCCACATCTATGGAGAGGGCTTCGACCTGGACCAAGGCATCTATTTGGACGCAGAGATGAAGCCACAACACGCCATGCGAAGTGCCTTCAAAGACAACCAGATATTTCTCCCTTACCTCAGCTATCAGGCATCGTAATATGAGCATCAAACAGAAGTGGTTAATTACTGGAATATGTGGATTTATCGGCTGCAATCTCGTGCGCTCTCTGGTCCAGGACCCAGACCTATCCATCATTGGGTTAGACAATCTCAGCGTTGGAAATACAGATGAGTTATCCAAACTTTGTACCTTACGAGAATGGACCCCCGACATGCCACCTCTCGCCCAAGGCGAAGTAGCCCTCATGATCGGAGATATCACAGACCCTGCTGCGGTGGCTCAAGCTGTCGATGGTGTCGATGTGGTAGTACATCTCGCGGCAGACAGCGGGGTCATGACCTCCCTTGCTGCTCCATTGGCCAATTTTCACTCCAATGTACTGGGAACACTGACCGTTCTTGATGCGATCCGTTCACATCCCAAGACATCATTTATCATGGCTTCCACGGGAGCTGCCTTGGGGCAGCAAGTCCCCCCCGTCCACGAACAACAAGTCGCCAGACCGATATCTCCCTACGGAGCAGGAAAACTTGCAGCAGAGGCTTACTGCTTTGGCTATGCTGGCAGCTATGGCCTTCGTACATGCATCTTGCGATTTAGCAATGTCTATGGACCTCACTCATCCCAAAAGACCAGTGTTGTGGCCAAGTTCATTCGACAGATGTTAGCTGGAGAAACCATCTCTATCTTTGGAGATGGAAAGCAAACCAGAGACTTCATCTACATCGAAGACCTAGTCGAAGCCATTCGCATCGCAGTACAAACCAAGCAATCGGGTGAGGTTTTTCACATCGCCAATCACAAAGAAACCACGATTGATGAAGTGGTGACAGAGTTAACACAACTGCTCTCCCCTCATGGTATCCAACCCAAAGTAGAGTACGCCAACTCTAGAGCGGGTGAGATCGTGCGTAACTACGTCTCCATCGACAAGGCAAAGCGGGTCCTGGGATGGTCGCCTCGTCATACCTTTGCTGAGGGACTCGAAAAAACAGTCGCATGGTTTCTCGCCGAGAGGAAAGCCTAGCTCATGCTTGAACCTTTACTTGTACTGCGCACTCTTGGCTGTGTCTTTGGTGTCTTTGTTGTGGGACTCACCTTCGCACAATATCGAGCATTGCGGATATCCAGCGGTGACGCGATGCTCCGCTGGAGTATCTCGTTCGCGTTAATACTCGTCTCCCTGTGGCCTCAAAGTATCTCCTGGATCGCCGCAACATTGGCCTTGAAACAATCCGCCTATGGCCGAATTCTAGCACTATTAATCGGCTCAACATGGGTGTTGTGGTGGCTCTTGTTCCGAGAGAGAGAGAAAGGATTTAAGCTCAAAAAAGAAGTGGATCGCCTGGTTCGTCATGTGGCACTTCTGGGCCTGGATCGATCCTTCTTCGACTCTCATAACGATGTGTCGGTGTTGGTTGTCATACCTGCCTGGAATGAAGAACAAGCCATTGCTGATGTGATCCAACGCATGCCCAACATGCTTGGAGACCGGGATGTCAAAGCCGTAGTGATCGACGATGGCAGTGAAGATCGCACCGCCGAGGTCGTAAGAGAGGCCGGTGGAGCAGTGTTTCGGAGTCCTTTCCAGCGAGGTCAAGGGGCCGCGCTTCGCATCGGTTATGACCTGGCCATACAACTCAACGCAGAGATCGTTGTCACTCTGGACGCCGACGGCCAACACCAACCCGAGGAAGTGAGTGATGTTGTAAAACCCATCATCCAAGGCGAAAGTGACCTGGTCATCGGCTCGCGGTTTCTTGGACACCACGAAGGTACCCCCTTCCTTCGGGCTATCGGTATATCGGTCTACAACTCTCTGATCAACGTACTCCTGGGCACGGAAATAACAGACTGTTCCAGCGGATTTAAAGCCTTCCGAGTCAGCGCATTAAAGCGCGTGGAATTTCGTGAAGATCAATACCAAGCCGCCGAAGTGATCATCGCCTGCCATCGGAAACGACTGAGGATCTCCGAAGTCCCCATCACCATCACAGAACGTGTCGCGGGAGAAAGCAACAAAGGAAACTTCTTTCGATATGGCTTCTCTTTTTTACGCACCATTTTTAAATCATGGTGGCGTTAACGGCCCATTCAAAAGCGAAATGAGACGCTCCGGACACAAACCATTCCGATAGCGAGACGAATCACGAGAAAAGACAACAAATAGGTGGTTGTATAAGCATCGATTTGGGCACTCCCCAAGCTGGCGTAAGGAGCAAATAACTCTCGCAATAGGATTTGCACAGAGCCCAAGCCTGCAAGATTTGTCATTGGGATCGTGCTCACAAAAATGCTCAATGGAATATAGAAGAGCAATACCGCAAAAGGAATCGAAATACCAAACATGGGCAGTAGGCTTGCGTGGGCCAAAGTAAGTAGAAAAAGAAAGGCTAGCCTTAACAACAAGAAGAATCCATAGTCTGTAAGTTTCGCCTCACGAAACGTACGAAAGATTTGCCATGTGCGAAGCTTTCCCAAAAAGAAGAAGTCCCACCCAGCTCGCCAGTAGAGCAAGTTCCCCAGCAGCAAGACCCACAGACCGGCTGCAAGAACAAGGATACTTTTGATCAGGAGAGCGGGCAATGGTGCCCATGGGAAGAGCAGACTCACCAGAACAATGAAAGCAAGCGCCCCTACATCAGCGACGTTGAGCCATAGCATACTTGAGAGTGTCTCAAGTAGCGGTACCTGTTTGTGGTTGCGAAAAAAGAGAGCAATTCCCGCAACAGAGATATTGTAATTAATAACTTTGAGGACATAGCTTGCTCCTTTGTATAGGAGTGCCTCTTTGAGGGTCGTGGGAAGGTGAAAACGCTGAAACAGACACTTGATGGTAAAAGCATTGAGCAGATAGGAAGCTCCTCCAATGAAGAAGACAGTCAAAGTAAAGGGGAGCAGTGGTACCTGCGAGAGGGTCTTGTACGCGATCGCGAAGTCGCTGGTCCACAAGATATAACTGATGCAAATGCTGGTGAGAAGCCAAGGCAACAGACGTTTGAAGCGACTCCAAGCCGTTGGAGAAGAAGGAGAAGACAAAGACAAGATATCCTCAGACCGCTTTGCGGAGTCAATAGAAAACAAAGAAAGACGTGAAGGAAACAAGCAGCCTTCCAATGACCTGTAACGATTCTCAGATCAAGCCGTATACAAGCAAGGCGAAAGCAGCCAGTCCAGGAAGCGAGAAGCTGTTCGGGGCTCAGTGACCATCCCCCTTACTGGGCTTTTGAGCAACAAAAAGCAGATTGGCAGCAAACCATGGATTCAAAGTACTCGACAGATTCGAGAGATGCCAAAAATAAGTTTGCGTTGTGAATCGCAACTCACGAATCAAACCGAGCTTGCGAAACAAAGGTCGCACTGTTGCGGGGGGATCGGGTACCATTAAATAGATATTGTGACCGGAAGATCTTTCAATCGTAAAGCCCTCATCCAACAACGCCTGACGCAGACTTCGTTGGGAGAAGAACTGCAAGTGCATTGGGTGTTGTAACTCACTCACCGTTCGACCAAAAAGGCCGAGCAACCGATAGATCCAAAACGCAGAATTTGGCGTGGTGAGAATCAATCTTCCAGAAGGCCGTAGGACTCGGAACGATTCTTGAAGCATCCTTTGATAGTGGACCAGGTGTTCGATCACTTCGGAAGAGAAAACAACATCAAACGACTCATCAGGAAAGTCAAGACCTACCTCAACATCCATGACCTGTCCATCCAACCCTCTGGCATTGTACTTTTCGATAGCTTCGGCAGAAACATCGATGCCACGGACCTTGTGACCCAGACCCGCGATGGTCTCGGAGCACATACCGGAACCACAACCGAGGTCGAGAACGTCAAGCTCCCCTGCTGGAAGAAACTTCAAGGCCAGACGCTTGCTCTCCTTCTCAACCTCTTCGCCGTCGCGATACTTGTTATCGTAAAAAGATACATCGCTCATCATTATTCCATCAGTATGAGTCAAGTCACTATTTTTTGACAGAAGCCAAAAACTACATGTGACACGATATAGCATATGACATCACCAAACTGAATAGTGTAATGACGTAAGATCACATATAACATCACCAAACCGAATCGTGTAATGACGCAAGATCGCATATAACATCACCAAACCGAACAGTGTAATGACGCAAGATCGTATATGACATCACCAAACCGAATCGTGTAGAGTAGGTTTTCACATTTTCAAAGAGAAGGATGACCGAACGTCAACGCCCCTCACCCAACGCGGACTTCGTCCTGTAGATTCGGTAGGGGGCTTTCATACCCATAACATAAGAGGTTTTTTTCTGATGAGTTTAAGCGAATTGATGCATGAGTCCTGGTTGCCGCGATTGGAAGCAGAGTTCAACGCCCCTTATTTCAAGAAGCTAGAAGCCTTCCTTGAAGAAGAGCGTGCAACACAAACAATATACCCCCCTGAAGACCAGGTACTGTCGGCATTTACACATACCCCTTACGAAAAGGTTCGCGTACTCATACTGGGCCAAGATCCCTACCACGGTGCAGGACAGGCGCATGGTTTAAGCTTCTCGGTGCTGCCTGGGATAAAAATCCCCCCCTCACTTCGCAACATGTACAAAGAGCTGCAAAGTGACATCGGCTGTGAGATCCCCAACAACGGCTACCTTGTCCCATGGGCAGAGCAAGGTGTCATGATGATCAACGCTGTGTTTACTGTTCGAGAAGCCAACGCAAACTCACACAAGAACCAAGGGTGGGAACAATTCACAGATGCCGTCATCCGCACGGTCAATGAGAAAGAAGAGCCTGTTATCTTTGTACTTTGGGGTGGATATGCCCGTAAAAAAACACCTCTCATCACCAACCCACAGCACAAGATCCTCGAATCAGGACATCCCTCTCCACTCTCTGCAAAGCGCGGATTCTTCGGGACAAAGCCTTATTCCCAAATCAATGAGTTCCTCCATAAGAACTACGGTGAAACCATCAATTGGCAAATCCCAAACCTTTGACAACATATCAGTGCCGTTGGTATTGTTGCATATATCCATCAACGACCCACACCCCATCCGGCCTTCGTCCTGTTGATTCTGACGGGGGTCTCCACACCCACAACATAAGTGTTTTTTTTCTGATGAAACGAAACAGCGTACCCAACAAACCGTTGGGATCGCTGGAATCACCATAACATAAGAGTTTTTTTTCTGATGAAACGAAACAGGCTGTGACTCAAACCCAAACGAAGAACTCTCTCATCCATAGAAAGCGTCGATATCTTCGGCATACTTTTTGTGGACGAGGTTGCGTTTGATCTTCATGGTGGGTGTCAACTCTCCACCTTCAACAGAAAACTCAACAGGTAGTACTTTAAACTTCTTGATGGTCTGGTATCGTGCGAGCAACGAGTTGCATTTCTCTTCCACTTCTTTTTCAAGATAGGACTGAAGTTCATCAGCTTGAGCGAGTTCTTCCAGAGAGAGAGAAGACAATCCCAAATTGCTTTGTAGTTCACTCACA
>JALTMC010000030.1 GCA_027005175.1 Myxococcales bacterium | reverse complement strand
CATCAAACAAGCCTACAAACTCTACCACAAAGCTTGCCAAGGAGGTAACCAACAAGGTTGCCACCGTTTTCAAGCCATGAAAAGGATCTTATTTAGCCCAAAAAAGGAAAACAGATCAAGAAAATAACAAGAACCCGTGAACAACATTCACTTAAATTGAATATATGGGACACGAATACGTCCAAAGCAATGTAGTAGAATTTATATGGCCAAAAAATGAGGGAGAGTTCCCACAACATACAAATACGATTGTGTTGTTGATTTCTTTGGCAATATACCAACACAAAGGAGAGAGAGATGAGAAAGATTTCGCTTCTGTTCGCCAGCCTGGTTTTGGGCTTCCTATTCATCATGCCAGCCTCAGCAGACGCTTCATGTATCTGCACGAGGCAGTATGCTCCTGTTTGCGCTCGCAAAGGCAGGACCCTTAAAACGTACGGCAACTCTTGTACTGCACGATGTGCAAAAGCCCGTGTCTGTGCCAAAGGTCGCTGCAAAGCTTGCCCCGTATTCCGACTCATTAAACCTCGCCCTGGCTGTCGTTATATCTGGCGTTGGAGAGGTTGCTGCAAGTATCCCAAACTCATCTGCAAGAACCGTCGTCCTTACTGCACCAAAATTCGTTGTCGCGCTTGCAATCGTCGATGCCTGGTTCGCCAACGCGCTTGTTACAACAAAGCTCGTCGGTTCAATAGCCGTGATGTTGCACGAGTCCGCTCCATGTGCCGTCGCATCCGAACCAAAGCCGGACTGTGGCGCTGCCTTTGCGCCTGGGCCTTCCGCAAGGCTTCCTCCGCTGTAATTCTGCGCGGGATGCGTAGCTGTTATATGGCACAATGCCGCAAGTACAGATGCTGTCGCTCTGGCCGTAAGCTTTGCTACCCCCATCCCCCCAATGTTCGCTGCATCAAAGCACCTTGCTGTCGTAAGCTTGTTTGTGCACCCGGACGCTGTCGCTAATCTCATCCCATAGATAACTCTATGCCCTGTGTGTCTTGTTGAGAAGCACAGGGCATTTTTGTTTTAGCGACAGACCAGAGCAACATACGAAATATCGTCCGTCTCCTTTAGGAATTGCGTTCGATATTATATTTTTTGATACGTTTGTAGAGCCAAGATTGTGCCATATCGAGCAACGCGGCAGTTTCGCCAACATTCCACTGGGTGCGCTCAAGAGCCTTCTCAATAACAGTACGTTCAAAGGAAGCCATCAATTCTTTGATGGTCATACCACCCTCCCCAAAATCGAGAGGAACAGAGACCCTGTCAAAAGCTCCAGGCATGACAGGAAGCCTGGGTGAGGCTTTCGTTTGTTCTGGCTCAGCTGCAAGTTCAGGTAATTCGATGTCCTCAACATCTGCGACGCTGCTGTCCAAAAAGATAAAAGTGCGCTCTAACACATTCCGTAGTTGTCGAACGTTCCCAGGCCAAAGATACTGTTGCATCATTCGAGATGCCGCATGTGTCAAAGAGTAGGACGCTTCGGGGTACAGCTCGGCCAGCAACCGCTCCACAAGAAGAGGGATGTCTTCCGGTCTTTCACGAAGCGCAGGAACTTCCATCTGCACGACAGATATCCGGTAAAACAGATCCTCTCGAAATCGTCCTTCTTGAACTTCTCGTTGAAGATTTCGATGCGTTGCAGAGACAAGGCGAAAATCGATCGGGATCTCCTGAACACTCCCCAATCGTTTGATCCGTTTTGTCTCTAATGCTTGCAAAAGCTTGGGCTGAAGTTCCAGAGGAAGTTCGCCCAGTTCATCAAGGAATAAGCTCCCACCCTGTGCCTGCTCTATGTACCCAGCATGACGTTGGGTTGCTCCAGTAAAAGCACCTTTCTCGTGACCAAACAAAGCAGACTCAATCAAGGAAGGAGGCAAAGAACCACAATTGACGGCGACAAATGGGCCAGAACGGCGTGTACTTTGGCGATGCAGTGCTTCTGCGATGCTGGTTTTTCCTGTACCGGTCTCCCCTGTGAGCAAAACGGCCGCATCACGCTGCCCTAAACGCCCCAACATAGCAAAGATTCTACGCATTTGAGAGCTACGCCCAACAAGTTGCCCGCTCTCGTCAAAGTAATTGATATGGACACGTTTCTTCTTCTTGGTCTTTGAGTTGGCCCGCAATTCAAAGACCGTATTGCCCAGTTGTACTTGCAATCCCAAAGTGAGATAGGCTTCTTTGACTCTCAACCCCTGTACATACACTCCATTGCGGCTGTGCATGTCTTGAATGGTGAGAACAACATCCCCTGTGGTGTCGTGCCGAATACACAGCCTTGCGTGCAGGGAACTTACTCCTGGGTCCTGGTCCAAAACGAGGTCACATAGCTCTGCTTGCCTACCTATATCGATAATATCGAGGGACAGAGGTAAAGCGATACCGCGATGGGGTCCGTCAGTTACAACCAGAGAAGAGTCCTCCACCTCAATGTGATGTGAATGAAGTCTACGCTGGCCATCCAAAGATAGAGTTGCGGAGATCCCCGCCCCCCCGGGATATAACACAGCTTTGTGAGGAGGAGGGGTTGGTTTGTAAGTAGGCATTCAGTGTTCCAATCGCGCCGGGTGTATGAGTCTCATGCCGGGTGTATGAGTCTCATACCGGGTGTTTGAGTCTCATGCCGGGTGTTTAAGTCTCATGCCGGATGTTTGAGCTTCACGGTATCACGAAATTAGATGTAATTCCGATTGTTGTCAAGATATTGCATTTAGGAAGTGTCCTATTGACATTGGTGATACCCATATGGTGTTGTGTTGCGTCCTCGTTATCGCACGACTTTCCCCACCCAAAAACCCATAAGAAGAGGAAGTGAACCATGCGAAAAAGGTGGTTATTTTCTAGTTGGAAAGAAGAAACGTATTTACTCACAACAGATGTTATCAAAAGCCAAACAACCACGAAAAACGGACGCCATCACAGCAAGATAAGGAAAGAAAGTGATAAGTAATTGGTTTAAAGCATCCGTATGGAAGATGGGATTTCGACCCTTTTTCTTGTTGGGTTCCCTTCACGCTGTGATGCTTGTGTTGTATTGGGTTGGAGGATTGCAGGGATACTGGACTTTTCCCGGCACACTCAACATGGTCACAGTGCATATGCACGAGATGGTATTTGGTTTTGCAGCCGCTATTATCGCAGGATTTTTACTCACAGCATCGTCCAACTGGACCCGCACCCGAGGACTGCATGGAGAGTCACTGGGAGTGTTGGTGGTATTTTGGATTCTGGGCCGGGCGGGAGTGCTCCTGGCTCTGCTGGGCTTCCATCCGATGTGGCTGTGGTTGGACATCCTCTTCTTACCGGGTGTTATCATCGCCATCGCACCGTCACTTTGGCGTGCTCGCAAATGGAATAACATCAGTGTCTTGTTCTGGCTCTCCTCGATGCTATTGGGTCATATCCTGTTCTTACTCGAAACCTCCTGGCTCTACACAGGTTGGGGACGAAGGGGACTCTTTCTTGGCCTCAACAGTGTCGTCTTTTTTATTCTATTAATCGGAGGCAGAATCCTCCCGTTCTTTACAAAGAACTACTTCAAAGATCCTGAAATAAAAAAATGGCCCGAGGTTGACCTGTTGGCCTTAGCTTGCACCACAGCCTTTGTGTTTTCTGCATTTGTGTTGGGAGAGTTACATACCGTCACAGGGATTGCCGCAAGTCTCGCAGGTTTGAGCAACCTCCTTCGTATGCGACACTGGCACTCGTGGAGAACACGAAAAACACCCATTTTATGGGTCCTTCATCTCTCTTATTTGTGGATGGTAGTAGCATTCTTTTTGCATGCATCAGCCACACAAGGCTGGGTCTCATGGAGTGCAGCATTGCATGCCTATACTGTTGGAGGGATCGGAGGATTCGTATTGGGGATGATATCGCGTGTATCTCTGGGCCATTCGGGACGCCCCCTGCAAGTATCCAAGCTCATGGTTGTGGCATATATACTGATGCTTAGTGCGGGGTTCTTGCGTGTCCTTGCACGACTCTTGCCTCCAGCATGGTACCATCACGCGATAGCTCTATCTGGTGCGGGATGGGCACTGGCATTCATGATATTCCTTTGGATCTACACACCCATTCTCATAAGCCCACGTGCCGACGGAAAAGACGGTTAACATCCTTCTCCAGCCAATCCGGCTTAATTCAGCCTACAGTTTCACCCCTACGGGGCTGCCTACGCAGTCGCGCTTCGCTCTCGCTGTAGATTCTGAAGGGACTTTACGCGACTTCGGGTAAATACGTGAGGAAGAAACCCCCATATCCTCGCGGGTGCGACTTGAATCGCTGTTCCCATGCAAGTCGTTCGCTCGCTGTTCCCATGCAAGTCGTTCGCTCGCTGTTCCCATGCAAGTCGTTCGCTCGCTGTTCCCATGCAAGTCGTTCGCTCGCTGTTCTCATGCAAGTCGTTCACTCGCTGTTCCCACGCAAGTCGTTCGCTCGCTGATTCTGGAGTTTACGGCTCCCAGCAGAGTGTTCATGAATCGGTTGAGTTAGAAGTCTTGGCCTGTGGTATCAAAGCGAAAGGATTGCAAGGTACGGATATAGTTAGCGCGTACAAAGTGGGAGGGGTCGTCAACATTGCCGTAGCTCATGCTACCTTGCATTTGCTCAACGGATTCATACTCATGTTCTTCCATCCAGTGTTGAAGTTCGCTAACGATCTCTCCCAAGCGGGAGAGACCGTTTTTGAGTAGTTCGGAAGCCACCATACCAATATTGGCTCCAACCATCATCGATTTAATCAAGTCAACATGATTGTGAATACCTGTTGTAATCGCAAAATCAGCAGAGACACGGCCAGATAGAATGGCGGTCCAACGCAGAGGAAGAAGTAACTCATGAGAGTGACTCAAGCGCAGGTCGGGTTCGATCTGAAATGTATCAATGTTGATATCTGGCTGATAAAATCGATTGAACAAGACGAGAGCATCTGCGCCAGCATTGGTGAGTTGCATAGCAACATTGGGCAAAGAGGTAAAGAAAGGGTGTAGTTTCACCGCAAGAGGTATCGAGAGATTTTGCTTGAGAGTCTCTACGATTTCGACATTGCGTTTTTCCACAGAGAGGCCATCAAAGTAGAGGTCTGTCAGGATATCATAAATATTGAGTTCGATGGCATCAGCACCGGCCTCCTCAAGGAGGCTAGCAAACTCTACCCAATGCCCCAAGCTCGTACAGTTAAGGCTTGCAATGATCGGGATGTCGATGCACTCCTTTGCATCCGAAACGAGCTTGAGATAGCGCTCCATCGGAGGTACAAAATCGACAGGTTCGCGAAAGTAGTTGGAAGCATCTGCAACACTATCGCTGCCATAATCCATATAGTGGGATAGCTGCAAGGACGTATTTTCAACTTCCTCTTCAAACAACGAAAACATGACGATGGCAGGGGCTCCAGCATCTTCGAGTTGTCGGATTCGGTCCAAATTATGTGACAATGGCGATGGTGATGGGACCAGTGGATGACGCAATGTCAGACCTAGATACGTTGTACTGAGGTTCATCGAAACACCCCTTCTCTTTGCGGGTTATAGGATATCGGGAATGACTGACGGTTTAAGCTTCACGCACTGGCGCTTCTGCCAGTTGTTGATACCTTCTCCACTGCTCTTTGACATCGTGTTCTGCGGCTGACAATAACCTCTTGGCTCCATCGGGATCCACCTGTTGTAGGATACGATAACGCATCTCACCATACACGTAATCAGCCAACGGGATCTTGGGTGCTTTGCTATCCAACTGCATCGGATTTTTTCCTTCAGCAACCCGCCTTGGGTCATACCGAAACAGTGGCCAGTACCCCGAATCAACAGCCTTCTTCTGCTGGTCTACACTTTTTGACATGTCTATACCGTGGGCAATACAGGGGCTATACGCCAGAATTAAGGCTGGCCCATCGTAACTCTCTGCTTCGAGAAGAGCCTTGAGAGACTGTGTCTCATTCGCACCCATCGCGATCCGAGCCACATACACTTGGCCGTAGTTAACACCCACCATACAAAGATCTTTCTTGGGAACATTTTTACCTGCTGCAGCAAACTTTGCAACCGCCGCGCGTGGGGTTGATTTGGACGCCTGTCCCCCTGTATTGGAATAAACCTCTGTATCCAACACCAAAATTTTAATATTTTCACCAGAGGCAAGAGCATGGTCTAGGCCACCAAAGCCGATGTCGTACGCCCATCCATCTCCTCCCACCAACCAAACACTCTTGCGTACAAGAGTGTCAGCGAGCTGTTTAAGATCCTTTAATTGGGGTGCTATGGATAGCTCACTTTGAATACCAGCTTCGATCTCTTCTCGAAGTTGGAGCACACGCTCACGCTGCGCTTCAATCCCAGCATCATCAGACTGATCCGCATGAAGGATAGCTTCCACAAGCTCACGGGAGAAATGCTCAGAAAGCTGTGAAACAAGCTTTCTCGCATACTCGTTTTGTTTGTCGAGAGCCAGACGCATCCCCAAGCCAAACTCTGCGTTGTCTTCAAAGAGGGAGTTACTCCAGGCAGGCCCTCGACCATGTTTATCTTTGGTCCATGGTGTTGTCGGTAGATTTCCACCGTAAATGCTCGAACAACCTGTGGCATTTGCAATCATCGCACGGTCACCCAAAAGCTGACTCAGCATTTTGAGATAGGGGGTTTCACCGCAGCCAGCACAAGCGCCAGAGAACTCAAACAGAGGAGTCAAAAGCTGTACATCTTTAATCTTATTTAGATGCATCGCATGCTCTGTGCGCTGATGTTCCGGTAGCTGAAGAAAGAAGTCCCAGTGTTTCCGGCCTTGCTCGCGCAAGGGAGCATGCTCTTCCATGCCCAGAGCCTTGCGATGAAGTTGACTTTTATCACGAGCGGGACAGATTTCTACACACAAGCGACAACCCGTACAATCTTCAGCAGCCACCTGCAAAGTGTATCGCTCTTCTTTAAATTCTTTCCATCGCGCGGGTGCCGACAAGAAGTTCTCTGGGGCCTGTTGCAGTGCATCTTCACTGCAACGTTTTGCCCGAATCACCGAGTGTGGGCAAATCGCCACACACTTACCACATTGAATACAGAGGTCTGTGTCCCAAACAGGAACTTCACGTGCGAGGTTGCGTTTTTCCCACTGTGTGGTTCCACTTTCAAAGGTACCATCACAAGACATCGCACTCACGGGAAGGGCATCTCCATCCCCAGCGAGCAAGCGTGCCACCCAGGACTGTACGTGCTCAGGAGCTTCGGCAGAGACCATCGGTGGGATCGTCGATGTGGCAGTTGCTTCTCTTGGGATATTCACACGAAACAAGGCAGCAATGGTCTGGTCAACAGCATCCCAGTTGCGCTTGACAACCACACGCCCCCGCTTTCCATACGACTTCTCAATGGCCTGCTTGATCTTCTCAATGGCAAGCTCCGTATCGATCGTATCCACCACAGAGAAAAAGGCCGTCTGCATCACCGTATTAATGCGACCCTGCAGACCTGCCCTTTTTGCGACATCATAGGCATCCACAACATAGAGCTGTAGTTCCTTACCAATGATTTCTTCTTGGATGGAGAGAGGCAACTCATCCCACACATCCTCCGCAGAGAAAGGGCTGTTAAGCAAGACCGTTGCACCTTGCCTCGCTTGTTTAAGAACAGGGTATTTTTCAAGGAAGCCAAACTGATGCACCCCTATGATATCGGCTTTGTCGATCAGATAGGTACTCTGAATCGGCTCTGGACCAAATCGCAAATGGGAAATCGTTCGGGCTCCCGATTTTTTGGAGTCGTATACAAAGTAACCTTGGACATATAAGTCTGTCGCTTCACCAATAATTTTGATGCTATTTTTGTTGGCGCTCACGGTACCATCAGAGCCCAGCCCCCAAAACAAAGCACAGGTTGTATCGTTGGACTCCGTTGAAAAAGAAAGATCGGATTCTAGGCTATGCAGGGTAAGATCATCAACAATCCCAACCGTAAAAGAGTGACGTGGGTTGTCATTTTTTAGTTCGTCAAAGATGCCCTTAATCATGGAGGGATTAAATTCTTTGGACCCCAATCCAAAACGTCCACCGATCATAACAGGAAGTCGAGGAAAAGATGAGGGTTCAGATTGAATCATGAGAGTGAGCCCAGAAATGACATCCTGAAAGAGGGGTTCCCCCGTAGCTCCCGGTTCTTTGGTTCGATCCAGCACCGCAATGGATTGAACGCTCTTGGGTAAGACCTCCATCAACCAAGCTGTGGAGAAGGGGCGGTACAAACGGACCTTTACCATCCCCACTTTCTCTCCCTGTTGGGTGAGTGCTCGAACAGTCTCTTCTGCGGCTCCACATCCCGATCCCATCAAGATGATGACACGCTCGGCATCAGCGGCACCAACATAATCAAAGGGCCGGTACCGACGACCTGTCAGTTCCGCAAAAGAATCCATCACCTGAGCAG
>JALTMC010000029.1 GCA_027005175.1 Myxococcales bacterium | reverse complement strand
GTTTCTCATCCTCGTTGTGAGTTAGAAAGAACATCACTTGAGACACGTAGTTCGCCAGATGCAGTCCAAATTTCTGTAGGTCTTTGTTGGGTTTGTTTGTGCTGGTTACGATGATGAATTGAACGATGGTGAGTGCGAAAACGATCCCTTGAATGATCGTGAACACAAACAAAAACAAAGCCATATACAACAATCGCTCCCAGGTACTACTTTTTTTCAGATTCTTCTTCAATGTCTCGGCCATCATATCACCTCATACGTGACAGACTCTCTCTACAAAAGCCGCGCCACCTCTTGTGTTTTGATCATCTTTTGGAGCAAACGAGGAAGCTCCAATATTGTCGTATTGTGCAAGTTGTTCGAGTACAAACGCAGCCAAGATTTGTGCACGATTCGACAAATTGTCAACAGAGGCAGCCCACACATTCTTGAATCAGAATTTGAATTCTCCCTGCTCTTTGTGTTTTTTCTTCTACATCATCGTTTGAATCACTTCTTCCATGGAGAGTGATGATTGTTCTCCTGTTGTCATATTCTTGAGAGCAATTTTCTGTTCTTCGCGCTCCCGCTCACCGATAATTCCGACGTAGGGGAACTGTCGTGTGTTGGCGTATTTCATTTGCCTCTTCATCTTCACAGGCTCAGGGTATAGCTCTGCATTCACCCCGGCAGCACGGATTTGTCGGAGAAGGTGAAAGGCATAGAAGTGGCTCTCTTCATCCATCGCAATCAACAAGAGTTGAGAGACAGCCGAAGGATCGTGGGGAAACAGATCGAGATCTTCCATCACATCGTAGATCCGCTCAGCCCCAAAAGAGACACCAACCCCGGACATATTTTTCAGTCCAAACATGTGAGTGAGGTCAGCATAACGTCCTCCCCCGCCCATGCTCCCCATGCGGATCTCTTTCTGTCCTGACGCCTCTGTGTTTACGGCGACTTCCAAGATACACCCGGTGTAGTAACTCAAGCCTCGTGCGAGGAAGAAATCATGTTGAAGAGTGTTTTGGATCTCATATCCATCCAAG
Source organism: Myxococcales bacterium (assembly GCA_027005175.1). Classification (GTDB taxonomy): domain Bacteria; phylum Myxococcota_C; class UBA6777; order UBA6777; family UBA6777; genus M3003. The sequence goes on along the minus strand of JALTMC010000029.1, from coordinate 7,404 downwards.
AACCGACCTATTGTTTCGAGTTCTGCGATCCCTTCCTGCCCAACCGTAGAGTCCGCAAGGATGCTCTTCAATGTCTCGATACTGTCGGCTTGTAAAGCCTCTTGGATCTTGGAATGTGCCTCAGCAGGAATGCCTCGTTCTTCAAGTTCACGACACACACCAACCCATCCATCTTTGAACTTATCCAGTTTGTCGATGGCCATGGAGATGTCCATCGTCTGGTCAGGATAGCCACAGTATTCGGCAACACCTTCTAAGATCTTTCGGTGATTGAGACGGATATTGACCTGAATCCCCAGCTTGGCAAACACCTCATCGTAGATCTGTACAAGCTCTGCTTCACACAGAAGGCTCTCTGTTCCTATGACATCTGCATCACACTGATAAAACTCCTGGTAGCGTCCTTTTTGTGGACGATCAGCACGCCAGACCGGCTGGATCTGATACCGTTTGAAGGGAAAGGCGATGTCATTTTGATGCTGAACCACAAAGCGTGCAAGAGGGACAGTCAAATCATAACGCAACCCTCGTTTGGCAATCGAAGGCAGCAATGCAGAGGCATCAAGAGAAGACAAAGCCTCTTTGTCTGCCTTTCGCAAGAAGTCACCATTGTTCAGTACTTTAAACAACAGTTGGTCTCCTTCATCCCCGTATTTTCCTGTCAGTGTTGTAAGATTCTCCATGGTTGGAGTTTCAATGGGCTGAAATCCATAACGCACAAAGACATTGCGAATGGTATGGAAGATAAAGTGCCTCTTTCGCACCTGGTCGGGTCCAAAGTCACGAGTACCTTTGGGAATGCTTGCTTTGACAGCTTTCATGGTGGTTTGATTCGCTCCTTATCAACAAGTTAAACAGACATCAAACGTGTGATGCGCACCTTCCTCCTGAGAATTACGCTATATAGCGGAAGAGGTTCATTTGTGGAAGCCCCTAGATGTCTACATCATTTTTATGTACATTGGTAGAAGAACGAACGAATGCAGTTAAAAAGACCCATGTGTTCTGAATGAAAGACTTTCATAGTCCAAGTCTGTGAGTAATAGGTGTAAAAGACCATGCATCAAAAGTCCAAACACACTCCAACACCATCCACATCGCCGCAGGAAGCGGACACTGGTGTCATGGACACGCAAGCTCTTGCTCTGTTGACGAAGCCTCAGGACGTGGCTCAATCCAAGAGTTCCTTTAACCTGGAAGAGATCCTGGACCAGAAGATCGGCACGTTATCATCGAGCACCACCCTCCCCCCTGGCCTCTTGCAGCCACTTCAAGAAGACCCTCCCTCTTTCGAAGAGGAAAAGCAAGTGGTTTTGAATATGGAGTCTGACAGTATTGAGTTACTGCCAACCCCTCCAGTCGAGGGGGCTTTGTTTACCACCATGGAGCTGGGCAGCACTTCGAGCGCGACTCTTGATATGGTGTCTGAGGCGTTGATGTTGGAAGCACTTCTACAAGCACCTGCCGAGCCCTTGAGCAAAGCACCTGCACCGCCACCCACGGTTTCAGAGAGTCTGGATACACAAATGGAGGTTCCCACTCTCGCCAACCTCCTCAAGCATCGAGAAAATAATGAAAAGCTTCCCGACTCGCTGGACAATCTGAACACTCCTATGGAGCTTCCCGACTCGCTAGACAACCTGAGCACTCCTATCGAGCTTTCCGGCCTCGCGAACCTGGTGAAGTATCGAGAAAGCGACGAAGAGTACCCGAGCCACTCCAAAGAAGCCCTGGACGCTCCCCCTTCCCCTCCGTGTGTTGAAAGCGTCTTCGATCGAAAGGCCCGTCCGGTAGAAACAACAGAGTACACACCAAGTACTCCTGAGCTGCACGACGCCATTTCCTTTTCGGGCTCTTTTGAAGATCTCGCTTCGATGTCTGCGCCCGCAGCCTTTCGAACATTTTTGCCCCCCTTGCACACAGAAGCTGTACCCGTATTAACAGTACCTCAAGCCTCTGATGCCATGAATATCGGGGGAAATGTAGCAGAGCTAGAGACCTGGGGTTTTCCACCAGAGATGACAACTCCGTCAGCAAGGTCCACAGTGGAAACAAGTGTTCCACAACCCTCAATACTTTCACAGGTCCGTTCGAAGCCTTTTTTGGCTCCTGCTGTCCATATGGATCGTACCCCTCCTGCACAAAGTGTTCGGGAAGCCTTGCCCACCCAAGAAAATAAAGTCTACTCACCAGACCATGATATGGCTCGTACCCCTCCTGCACAAAGTGTTCGGGAAGCCTTGCCCACCCAAGAAAGCAAAGTCTACTCACCAGACCATGACAGCCTGTCAGAGCTGCCTGTCGTTGCGGGTTTGGCTCTTGATGACGATGAGAGAGAACCTTCACAAAAAGTCTCTTCTTTAACAGAGAAAGGACCAACTCTTGAAGAGCAATCTCTCTATCACAACAAGAGGCCTTCACAAGAAGCATCAACTCTGGAAGAAGAGCCACCTATTCTTGAAAGAAAGTTACTCCAGACAAACGAGGAGCCACCCATTCTTGAAGGTGGGTTACTCCAAACAAACGAGGCTCCCCCTGTTCTCGAAGCCGACTTATCCACCAAACACGAGAGTACACCCGTCGTTCAAGTCAGGTCCACCGGTGATAGCTCCTCGTCGAGCCTTCTATCCAACAAACACGGGAGTACACCCGTCGTTCAAGGGGTGTTGTTTGAAACCAACGAGAGTCTCTCAACCCAAGAAGCGGTTGCCCTACCCGAGCAAGAGTTCGAGGAGATCCTTCTCTCTCCCTCAGAAGAAATCGACATCTCGGACTTGGAGTCTATGAAACGTCTCATTGCATTGGAACGTCAGTCCGAGAAGCCCCAAGAGTTTAATGCTGTGGCGCAGGCACTTGCGAATCCAGAAGAAGCTGAAAGGGTAGAGGAGGTCGTGATTCCACCAGAGGAAGAGAACCCTGAGGAGAGCTCTGAGAACATCCTACTGGAAGATCCTGAAACTGATATGGTAAAGCCTCGATGGACACCTCCACCACAACCCGCCATTCAACGAGTTGCCGACCCAGAACCTTCTCCAGAGGAAACAACGCAGCCTTCACCTTTGCTATATTTGTTGCTGCTTATCTTATTTTCCCTTGGAGCGATCTCTCTCTGGCTGCTCGCAGCCCTACGCTCCTGAGACAAATACGTAGTGGAGATCACAGTTCAAAACCTACTCAGAACTTGCAACTCAAAGCTCATTGAGCTCCGAACTAATTGAGATCGGATTTGTCGGTTGTTTCAAAGGTTTGGTTGGAGATAAAATGAAACCACTCTTTGACATCAGCGGGGCTGAGGATTTCCAGTATTTCAACGCTGGATCGAAGTGCGTCGTGTAGAGGTGCAAAGAAGTTAGCACCCCATGTTCTGGCAAAGGGGACAGGTTCGAGTAAGATCACTGGTACGCCACGACACGGGCGAATCGACTCAGGAAGCATCTCGCCCCAAATCAGATGTGACATCACCCCTTCATCATTTTCAGAAGCTTCAAGGTTCTCTCCTGCGCGATGAGTCCATTGAAAGTAACCCCAGATGGCATCCACAGAGATATCATCATCAAGGTTGACCTCGCCCCTCGCAATTGCACCGATTCTGGGATCGGGAGGATCGGCCAAAAGCAAGGGACCACCGGGATGATGAAGCAGTGTATCCTGCAACAACGTAAACAAGTGAAAGTTGTTGCGAACCGCCTCCAACCGAACGCGAAATCCTTTATTCTCACCATGGTGGAGTACGATAATCTCTTCATCATCCGCCATAAAGAGAAGCTGTGAGACATAGTATACCACCTCACAAACCTCTTCCATCGCATCAACAAGTTCCATGAATGCTGTGTTGCTACGGGCTTTTTGGCGTGCATCTAGGCTGCGAGCCAACATGGTCATCGTTGGCAAGACAACAAAACCAAGAGAGCGCCAACCTTTAACCCAATCGGGGTGTTCATCCCAAAACTGCTGGATGCGGTCATGGGGAAGTTCATCAGGGCTATCGAGATCCCAGCCCTCTTCAACCTCTACCACAAGCTGCAATGCCTGCACCAAGCGTTGCTCTAGCATCTCGACCATAATATCTGCGAGAATGGTAGGATCAGCACCTCGCTCCACAAAAGAGCCACAAAACAAAGCAACTCTGGCTGCACGATAGAGATCACCATGCAGTAAGGGGTCACGCAATTCTTCAAGAGCCTGGTTCAACGTATCAATACCAAGCGGCTCCATCGCCTTCATCCAGACAGCCTCTTCCTCCCCCAAACCTCCCACTTCGATATCTCCAACATCCTCCAATCTTGTTGGAGACTCTTGTATCCATTCCACTAACAACTGCTGCTCTGCTTGCCAGTTTGCCTGGGTCATTCAACTTCCCTATATCCCATGCCTTAAATCTACAATGTGTACAACACACAACACATGCACAATCGCAGTGTTGATGGTTGACACCCTTTTGCAGCTTTACCCAGAAACCCCTAGTCTTGTAAAGAAAATGACATGGTCTACACCATCCTGACAAAAGGAAACCAACCGTTTTTCAAAAGAAGATACCCTTTGTGCAAAAGGTAGTTACGACAACAATACAAAAAGAACAAACATGTTGGGAGCGACCCGAAGGATTGGGAAGGTACAGCGCAGAAAACCCACCACCCCACACAACCGATGGCCATTCGATTAAGCATATCTATGGACAACCTGAACCAACTGTTGTGTTACTTTTTCAGGTTGTGTCGCGTGTGTGATGGCAGTGACAACAGCGACACCTCGTGCACCGGCCTGCATCACAAGGCCAGCATTACCGACATGAATGCCACCAATGCCAACAAGGGGAGCTGTCACCTGAGAGTGGATCGTTCGCAAAGAGTCAGGTCCTTCTGGGATGCGTCCAGGCTTGCTTGATGTCACAAACATCGTGCCAACCAACAGATAGTCCACGCCTTCAGATACAGAGGAGATGGCTGTATCTCGACTGTGTACAGACCGCCCAACCAGAGAATGTTGTGGGAGAAACTCTCGAACTTCAGAGACAGAGAGTCCATGCTCAGGCAAATGAACTCCATCCGCCCCAACAGCCCGAGCGATATCCAGCCGACTGTTGATCAAAAAAGGGACAGATGTTGGGACCCACTCACGTATGTCTCTGGCTCGCTGCAACACAGCATCTGTTGAAGAGTTTCGATCTCGCAGGATGACCATTCCAACGCCTCCATCCACAGCTCCTGTCACAACAGAAGAAAGAGAGAGATGACAACCTCTCTCAACATCAATCACCAAAACAACCATAGGCCATAAAAGAGAAGGAGTTGATTGTATCACAGAAGGAGTTGATTGTATCACCTTTGTTCCTACTGAATTGGAGTGGAGTGGAGTGGAGTGGAGTGGAGTGGAGCATGAAACAGACCAAGAGGCTCAAAAGATTGTCTATCAAAACATATACCTACCGAACCGGAGTGGCGTGTACAACAGACCAAGGTGCTCAAAATAGAACCCATCAAGAGATGCGCCGACCGAGTCGGAGTTGAACGTTCACAAGGCCGAGTGAATGAAACAGACCAAGCTCACTCTACGATAACGAAACGACCTACCGAGTCGGAGTGAAGCGTTGAACCGGTCGCGAGGTAGCCGGTTGACTGCGTTTAAGTGGGCTCTCTTTTTGTATGGGGCTCTTCCCCCTTCGATGTTGGAATACCCGTTGGTCTTGACTTGACCTACCGAGGCTCTCTTTTTGCATGGGGTTCTTTCGAATTCGACGGTGTTTTCGCTGCCAAAGAGCCCAGACTTGACGTACGGCCTGAACCCGTAAATACAAACTGGGATAGTGACGCAATGCTTCGATATTCTTCAGATCCTTTGCAAGATTTTCGCCGGGCTGCTTGCCATGCAACTTCATCAGCGCAGTAATGAGATGGTTTGGAGAGATTCCGGCTTTGAGCAAGATCCGTGTCCCCCCCTGATCAGCAGCCACCTCCACCGCAGGGGCTTTTGTACCAAAGGCATGCAAGATCGGTAGCATATTCCCCTGCCCCATCACGCGTCGTAGAGCTGGACCGATCCGTCCAGAAAGAAGCCACTCAACCTCCTCACTCATCAAACGATAAAGATGCTCTCCTGCCGACTGAGACAACAACCATAGATTCTTTACAGCATGCCCCTGATCGCCATGGGACAGCTCATGTGCGAGCACTGCTGCGAGTTCCCAATCTGTGAGCCTGCTCGCAAGAGCGCTGGTCACATACGTGGTGCACCCTGTGTTGAACGCATTCATCACAGGACTTTGAAGAGCGATCACCCTGTAACAGCTATGCATATTTGTATCTTCTGCAAATCGTCTCACTTTCAAAAAAACACGCTGAACCCGACGAATGAATCGACGATTCTGGCTAAAAACCATCGCTTTCGCCAGGTTGTCCATCGTCTCTCGCAAGTGCTTCGGTAACTCTTTGCGTATCCGAGATGATTGGGGTAGATGACGAAGAGACCACGAGAAATAGCTGTCAAAGGCTTTTTTTACAGGAGCTGGAACATTTTTCAGGGAAGACTTCCACTCCTTGGGTAGTTTGTCATAGGTGTAGTGAAACAGAAACACAGGGAACTCTTTGAATACAGGATGAATGCGACGCATGGTTCGAGCATACAGCCGAGAGATGCGATCCCCGTAGTTGAATTTGAGAAAGCGAAACTGGTCCCTCACATAAGGCAAATACTGCTCGATGAGAAGTGGCCCCCAAAATTCCTGGTTGGCCTTCACCATATACTTGAGTTTTGGAATCCAAAACTCCCGATTCGCCTTCAAGAGATAACGAAAACGAGAACCCCAAAACCTACGACTGTATCGTGCCGTTGGCCCCCAAAACTCCCGATTCGCCTTCCATACAAAGAGCGCCTTCGACCCCCAAAACATCCGAACATATCGCCAAAATCCAGGGCGTTTGGCCGAGCGATGCCTCCACCGAGAGGCTCGATTTCGTCGCCCCCTTCGTCTCTTCCGAGACGTTCGAGACGTTCGAGATGTTCTTGTTTGTTTTTGCTGACGCCTTCTCGTTGGCTTGACCGAAGAAGTAGGTGCAGGGAGCGAGGAGGGTGCTGCAGTGCTCCGAGTGGGTGTCAAAGAAACCCAACCCAAAAGCAACCCACAGAAGAACCCGAAGAGCCCATATCGCATCATCAGAATGTCCTTACGCCAAGCAACACAGAATACATACAAACCTAACTCAATATAAACAGGGTGAGAGCAAGAGGCAACACAAAGCACCGCTCCTACCGTTGGAGAGCAAAGAAGCCCAAAAAGCACCGCTCCTACTCTGAAGAACTACAAAAAATCACGTTGTCCCTTGCTTTGGGGAATGATGTCGCATACTGTGCTGTTGTAAAAAAGCGACTTGGGATGAATCGGGTGATTTATCTCCAAGATGCAAGTAC
>JALTMC010000028.1:7517-8442 GCA_027005175.1 Myxococcales bacterium | reverse complement strand
GCAACAGAATGGTTTTGTATGGACTTTTCATCGTTCTGTGTGGATTGTGTCGTGGTTCTGTTTTTCTCTGAAATGCTACGATGAGGGGTTCGAGTCCCGTCCATCGCGCAAATTAAAGCCCTCTAGAAGCAGAAGCTTCAGAGGGCTTTTTTGTTTCTTCGCCTCATCTCTCTTCCAATGACATACATATAACACACTTTTCTTCTTGTTGTGGATTCTTGAACCCGTTTGGGAAGAGTGTCTCAGATACGCGATCTACCGCTTGATGTAGTCGGTCATTACGGATTATACCAATATACATTCATGGTCAACTCAGGTGTAGCGTTACGTGCTAACTCCTAAGCACCCGATAGAGCCGACTCTTCCTTGATTTATCTCGTTACATATGTGAATATACAACTTCCTATTATTCCCATACCAATCTATTGTATTGAAGTAACTATGCAAATCATTCCCTCCATGTTTGGTAGTGAAAAGTGTGAAGAGGACGGCAAAATGAGTTCAAAAAAGATGGTAAAGATAGGTCTTCTATTTAGTTTGCGTGGCGTTGTGTTTTACGTTGGTCATAACATAAAGCCCAAAGTTCGACAGTGGTGGTGTGTTAAACAACTCAAAGAACGATATCCCAAGAACACCATGTTGCTACAGGCACTCCAACATGCTCCTAAACAAGTCTGCTCCATCCACAAAGTTTTAGGGCAAGCAGGACTTAACGTGCTGGCCCACCACACCTCTGAGACTTCGTTTGTGTTGAAACATCGAGATTGGTTTCAATGGCTAAAAGGTCAGCGTCTGAACGTCAAGGAAGCGTTGGCCTTTCTGCTCTCAGTACCCGAGTTACTCAGCGATCGACAGTACAAAAGCTTGTGGAATTCTCCTCATGCAGAAAAGCGTGTTCGAGAGATTTTAGCTGCCCCAGAACTTG
>JALTMC010000028.1:0-7507 GCA_027005175.1 Myxococcales bacterium | reverse complement strand
CGTATACCGTCATTAAAACGTTCTGCTCAATGCCAACTCGCAAGAGACACTTGGCCTCTGTTCTCTTCAAGATGTATGGCCAACACACGTTTCAGAAACTCCCTATAATATCACATTTCTTGCATCCCAAACGTCGCCATGACTTGGAGGCTCCTATTGCGATGGGAATGTCAATGTGTCTGGGTAAGCGACCCTTGAATGTCTTGGGAAACCGACTGTGGAATGCGAATGTCTTGGATTCCTATGTATTGGCTCATGTCCAGGGAGCCTGTCATGTCCTCTTTGAGCAGCCTCAGATGTATCGTAATATGCAAAAGTGGGTGTCTTCCAAGTTGCATCGAGAGAAAGAGCGTAAGATATTGTTGGCGACGATGGTTTGGCGGTATATGGGTTTGAAGCATAAGCTGAGTCTGCAACAAATGTGGCGTTTGCGAAAGCCTCTAGTTCGTTTTCCAATGCAAACGTTAGCCCTACTCTCAGACAAACGATTTAATCAATCTTTGAGGAACCAGTTGTTTGCGGCATTGAAACAATACGACGCAACACAGGTCGTGTTGATTGTTGCAGCACTTTCGAAGGGAAATATAAAAAAAACGAAAGACAAACATGATCATGCACTCTCACGAGTCCTTGCATCCATAGAGCGCAGAGGAAGCGTCTTTCTTGACCAGTTTCAGATCGATAAGAAGGGGCGCATTACGAGCAACTGGTCTAACTTTGCTAAGACTATGATTCCTGGCTGGAGTGCAGTTCGCTTGAAGATGGAAGGTAAACAACTCAATGGCTCGGATATGGTCTGGCTGGCTGCGGATGGGATTTCTGCGGCTGCAATGATTTTGACCTTTGGTGGTAGTGCCTTACTTGTTGGAAGCTTAAAGACAGGTCGAGGAGTGGGTATCGCAACGAAAGTAGCTCAACTTTCAAATCACATCATGCAGATGAAAAGAGTACATCAGGTCTACAAAGGAATTCACCATATCGCGCGTACTATGAGTTTTTCGGGTCGAGCATTTCGTTGGCTCCACAGGGGCCAGCTTTTAGCAAAATATACAACACTTCTTCGTTCTCCAGCCTTTTGGACTGCGACTTGCGTTGGTGCGGTAGGAGTGGCAGGTGCATTGGCTCCACGCATTATGCTCCAGACCAATCCAGATCAAACGAAAGTTCGTCAAAGTATGGCTACTATTCTTGCCGCCGCTGCGACTGGTGCAGCATGTTGGAAATTTTCAGGAAAATCCATGCAAATGCTTACAAAGCTGGCTAACCCCAGGCTGGTTGTTCGACTCATGACATCGACCGTCAATGGTATTTCAAAAATTAAGCTCTACAAGTTTTCAGGCAAACCAGCAGTCGATGGATTTTTACGTTGGTTCCGCCACACGGGTGTGGGCAAGCGTACCTATTTTCGGACGGTAGGGAAGACTGTGAATCAGGGGATTAAGACTGCTGGAAAACGTGTCCTTGTTCGGTCTGCTCAGAAATTGCTACCTGCAACGGTTGGTCAGTCGGTCCAACAAGGCACACAAGTGATAGCCGTCACGTTATTAATCAAACAGGTTGTATCTGGAAAGCTCAAAAAATAAACGTATGTTCACTCCTGAAACACTGTCTAGAATCCTCAACGAAAAAGTTATGAGTTTCTGCAGTAGGATTCGGTATTCTGTCAATATCTTCAAGAAGGTGCTAATAACCCCCTTTGTGTTTATGATGGTGAGACAGATTCCGTTTTAGTCTGAAGTTCTCTTATAACTTTGCTAAATATGAGCACGTAGTAGTGCAATTTTCATAGGAAAACACTGTTTTTTCAAAATGACAAGCGTACCCAGGAAACTATGACCAACGTTCTCACAGTTCGTAGCTAAGGTTTAACAGTTCAAAAGCCCTCTGTTGCAGGGGAGTTGGTTTAGAGTGCATAATCCGGGGGATGTCGATCACCGATTCCGGACGAAGCCGATCAGTCATTCCGATTCAAGCCGATCACCCTTTCCGCTCCAACGCGATCACTGATTCCGGATAAAACCGATCACTTTGTAAGAGTTAAGTGACACTGGTCAACGACAAAAAAACAGGCATAATCCTCTCTCCTTAACCATCTTCAAATGAGGAGAGAAAACTATGCCCGCAGATAGGTTGACCATGCGAAAGATACGAGAAATACTTAGACTTCGGTGGGGAGTAAAACTCTCTGGTCGTGCGACTGCTAAGAGTTGCAATGTTTCACCATCTACTGTGACGGAGTACATCGGTCGAGCCCAAGCCGCAGGCCTTTCCTGGCCGCTTGCCCCTGAACTTGATGACGATGCTGCTCTTGAAGCTCTTCTTTTTCCTGACAAACCCAACAACACTCAACGCATCGCACCTGATTTTCCATATATCTACCGTGAACTCAAGCGTGATGGCGTGACTTTGATGTTGCTCTGGATTGAATACCACCAGAACAATGAGCACAGCGAACACTGCTACCAGTACTCTCAGTTTTGTGAACTCTACCGGAACCGGCGTCAAAACCTTGAGTTGGTCATGCACCAACAACACAAGGCTGGAGAGAAACTGTTCGTTGATTACGCCGGACAAACCATCCCTATCATCGACCCACAAACGGGAGCGAGCCAGGCATACCAGCTCTTCGTTGCCACCTTTGGAGCCAGCAGCTACACCTACGTTGAAGTTCACAAAAGTCAAACTCTCGAGAACTGGTGTTCCCCTCATATCCGTGCTTTTGAGTTTTTTAGAGGTGTTCCACAGATTCTTGTTCCCGACAACCTGAAGGCAGGTGTCAAAAGCCCTTGCTTTTATGAACCCGAACTCAACCCCACCTATCAGGAACTGGCCAAACATTACGATTGTGTCGTGATTCCCGCCAGAGTACTCAAGCCCAAAGACAAAGCCAAGGTTGAAAATGGTGTCCTCCAGGCCGAGCGATGGATTCTTGCTCCCCTGCGGAACCAAACTTTCTTCTCGCGCCAGGAAGCTGTTTCGGCAATCCAGGAAAGGCTCACTTGGCTCAACAACCGCCCTCTCTCTCAGCTGGATGGGACCAGAGCCTCCCTCTTTGAAGAGATTGACAAACCAGCACTTAAACCGTTGTCACCTCAGAGGTATGAACTCGCCCATTGGAAAAGCAAGGTAGGGGTCAACATAGACTATCACATCTGTTTTGAGAAGCACTACTACAGCGTTCCTTATCAACTGGTCCGCAAGCGCGTCGAAGTGCGAGCTACACAAAGCACTGTAGAGCTCTTCTTCAACAACCAGAGAGTTGCTTCTCACCTCAAGAGCAACGAGCCAGGACGTTACACAACAGACCCATCTCACCGACCTGCTTCTCACCAGAGTTGGGGTGAGTGGAGTCCTGAAAGGCTTGTACGATGGGCTCACAAGATGGGTCCCAATACCGTCGCCTTGTTAGAGGACATTTTGGAGAGAAAGCCTCATGTTGAGCAAGGATTTCGGGCCTGTCTGGGCATTTTGAGGTTGGCAGACTCTTACGGTTCAGAGAGATTGGAGAAAGCCTGCCAAAGAGCCCGGTACTTCGGGATGTATAACTATCGAAGTGTGAGTTCCATTTTGAAGAGTGGGCTGGAGCAGCAGTCCCTACAAACGGAGGAAGAAGAACGACCACCACTGGACCATGAAAACATACGTGGTCCTCACTACTACAACTAACGGAGAGAACGAATGTTACTGGAAGAAACGTACCACAAACTGAGCCAGATGAAGATGCATGGGTTTGCCCATGCACTCGAAGCTCAACTGAAGGACGACAATTACAATCAACTCTGTTTTCAAGAGCGGGTCTCAATGCTGGTTGATCGGGAGCACAGTGATCGCGAAGCCCGTTGCTTGGCAAGGAGAATCAAGAACGCAAAGCTTCGACAGCAGGCTTGCATCGAAGACATCAACTATCGTCATAAGAGGGGATTGGACAGAACTCTTATGGCTCGTCTGGCCACCTGTGAGTGGCTGCGAAACCATCACAACCTTGTCATCGTTGGTCCGACTGGCGTGGGGAAAACGTATCTCTGTTATGCATTGGCCCAAAAAGCTTGTCGGGAAGGGTATAGTGCTCTTTTCTTTCGAGTCTCACGCTTCTTTCAAGAGCTGCTGTTGGCCCGAGCAGATGGAAAAGGAACCGTCAGGTTACCTCGCTAGTTGCCTACCCTACTAGGTGATCGATAACAGCGGAATACGCAATTCCACTGAAAGATGCGATGATAGAACTCAATCATGGCGACGGGTTGGTTGTTGTAGCTGAGGATGAAAGGTAGGAAAGATCAAGGTCGAATAACGCGTCCAACACCCCAGTGTCACGAACCAGTCACAATCTCCAAACGGACCCTCGCCCCCAAAAGAGTCCTGTCCCAAAGGAACCACCAACCACTCTATAAGTTAATTTTTGTGGCGTTTTCTGATCTGAGTGGCTTCCCACTTCTGGCGTGCCAGGAAAGCTTCTTCAAATGAGCGGTATTTATAAACACCTGGTTCAAACTTCCATGGATGTAGTGCATATGCAAGTTCTGTAAGCTCACAAGCAATTCGTAGGTTGCCTGGTTCGAGAGGAGGAAGGGAGGAAGGTGCTGCCATATCTTCTACCCTGCGAAATTTCTTGACTACCATTTGTCATCCTCCTCTTCAAATGCAGATTTGATACGAAATGCATCTGCCCTGTCTTGAGGTCGAACAGTATCTTTTTTCATCTCATATAACATTCGTGGAGTAGCAACGCGGATCGATATAGTATCCAGAATGATTTCCTCATAGACAATATCCTCATACTGAAATGCTTCACCCAAACGCGTCAGAATATCCATTGCATACTGACCATGTGGAGGGATGTACTGGACTGCAGGGTAATCACCTATCAATTCATCTGCTTCAATCTGGTCAACGTTTGGATCCTGATACAGTGCTCTTAGTGCTTGCTTAAGTCTCTCAACATTCTCTTTGTCTGGTGCCACAAAGAAATCGATATCTTGAGTTGCACGAGGAAGTCCCTGAGCCGCCATGGCCATAGAGCCAATCAGCACATACTCAACATTTTCCGCTGCCAATGCAGCCAGGATTTTTTTGGCTTCCTCAAATATCATTTTTCCTCCGGCGAATAGCATATGCACCAACCAACAAGAACTCAGCGTTGTGGTCGAATAACGCGTCCAACATCTCTCGATAATCGGGGAGTAGTATCTGTTAGCCCTCGCATAGCCCACACAGAGCGGGAGACTTCCCACACAAGCTCCAAGCGTCGTGCTGGAGATTCGTGCAACAGTGCATAATCATCTTCTGAATCATCCAGTCGCTTGATCTGGCTAACTGTTTTATCGATACGAATCGCTCTCTTCACAATAGTTCCTCCACGGCAAATGACGCAACGTAGAGTTCCAGTATACACAAAACAAAGGCATTTGTTCAGAGATTTCTTCCAGGGCTACTCTTTCCAGTGAGAAGCGTCAACGTTTCGGAGAAAGAGGCTTTCGCTTTCGCTCCACAGCCACTTCCTGCCCCGTAATCTGCAGATTGCTCCCACTATATGCTAGAATCATCAACCCAGGGACAGGACAAGGCAAATTGGGAGCGTGATAAAGCACCACACCGTGTTGGTGGTTGTATGAGAAGCCTGACAGCCGAAAGGGGTGGCGTCGGATGTAGCACAGAAGCTTCTCAAGTTCCTGCCGTCGGTCCTCACGGATACAGACGGAAGTATCAATGCTAAATCCGGTATGCCTCCATCGCAGCATCCTTCTCCGCTCCTCGGCAGAAAGTTTTCCCTGTCGCACCAGCCCGTTGAGCACTTTTCTCTGCAACACTCGGGTGAGTTGCTCTCTAACTTTCTTCTGCATCCGGGGCAATGGATAGAATGAACCATCCATGGCAAAAGCACCGTCGCTGACAATCCAGTGCTGGTGAGGGTGCAGGTTGAGAAGTGTTCTAAACGATTGATCAGCTACAATCATTAGAGGTCACAGGTCCTTTGGAGTCTTGGATTCTCTTGCTTCAAGAATTGGGAACAAGCTCAAAGACCCCGAATAAACCGACATTTCCTCCGTCAACAGGCAGCTATGCAGAAACAGGACATTTATAGGTACACTGCTCTTAAAATCCTTCAAGTGTGGGTTCGAATCCCATCCCGCCTATACACTGAGAGTAAGACATTCCACAATTCCAGAGAGAGACAAAAAAGTCCTTTGTCTCATCTTGAGGTCGTTCCTGGAACTATCTCTCAAAGAATCATACTCATACAAAGAGATAACAAGGCTGTGTCTGTTGCATCTCTTGCCTACAATACTCTGACTGACTCCAGTGTGCGTTCAAAGCTAACCAATCGCCGAATCATCGCGTTGTATTGGGAGTGAGCATTATCATCGTGCTTGAGGGCAAGCAGGTCATAAAGCCGATGTTCTGGGCGTTCTGGTAGCTCACTTCCAGGAGGGATGGGCAGGCCGAGTCGTCGCAGCCTGGGAGAGCCAATGGCAACAAGCAACGATGAGGCGGTCTCCTTACCATCTGCGAGTTCTTCTAATCCCTGGAGAACAAACTCCGCTCCAGGAAGCTCTTCAAGATTCTTCAGATTCATTGGACATGTCCTCAATCACTTCCTCAACTCTCGCCCGAAAAGACTCAGGGTCAATAGAAGGGAATCGTATTAGTTTGGCCTCAATCAGAAGGAAAAGACGCATTAGCTCTTCTGGCTTCACATAGCCCTCATCAAACATCGCCTTAACGTCGTGGGTATCTTGAGAATGGCCCCTTTCTATTTTAGAAAGAGCCTGGCTGTAGAAATCATAGTGAAAAAACTGCACCAGACCATAAGAATCGATGAAGTGACTTCTGTCCTGCCAGCCCGGAAGTTCAGGAATAAAGTCACCTGGAGAGGCGAGCTCAATGTTGATGTTGAGGTCTTTTTTGATCTGGGCTAATGCTTCAAAAGCGCCCTTTGGCTCGGGGTCAAGTTTAAGGTCAACATCCATCGTTGCATCTCGCCAACCATGAAGTATCGCTGAAGTACCTCCAGTAAAATAAATCCGTCCTGGACCTCGTGCTTTACGACCCATCAATTTCATAAAGATTTGGATTTTGTCTACCGTCGTTTTTGAACGCACGCCCAACTCCCAATTTCTGGCACAATGTCTGTTCACAGTATTACGCTTCATTAAAACCTGCAAGTCCAGATGTACTTATTAACGTATCCGTCCGAAATAGTACGTGGTAGTGACAGAGGTAATTTGTGGTTGTCATAGACCGCCTTCACTGATCACGTTCGGGGCGGCGAAAGTGATCATGACAAAGCACATTTTCCCCAGAGCAATCGATTCTATCATCGTGCTCAAAGAAGTAAAGGGTTGCCTTCGGCAAAAGCGAAACGCTTCAAGCCCTTGACTTCTTTTCCGCGCGACAATGTTGAAGACTTGTTCTGGGAGGGACATGGAAATGAGGATCAGTTTGGCCGCCCCCAAAGTTGGTACTCTCTGCCGGTCTCAAGTAGGATCAGTGAGGGCGGTCTGTGACATAC
>JALTMC010000027.1:1348-2079 GCA_027005175.1 Myxococcales bacterium | reverse complement strand
GATCGAGCCGTAGGTAGGGTGGAACTCGACATTGTTGTAGACCCAGCGAAAGATCTCCACGGGTGTCTTGAGCTTGGCTCCAAGATCTTTGATGCCTTGAAATGGTAGAGTTTGCTGTGCCAGAGCATGAGTTGTCTGCTTGGAACAACACATCTACAAATGATCCGTACTTGCTATGGCCTCAAAAGGTTGAAGGTATTTTTGTGCCAGCTTTTCCAACTCAGGTGGACAAAGTGGGTAAATGCTCTTGAACTTTCGCATGAATCGTTCTTCGTAATAACTAATACGCTCAATCGATCGTGTACGTAAAGGTTGGTCGACAGAAAGATTCAGAAGATCGAAAAGAAGAATTTGCTGCAAGGATGGAGGCTTTTTAGCACGAGATAGAATCATGTCTTCTTCTAAGGTAACAGGAGCTTGCCAAGTTGCATCTGAGCTTATACGTTTAAGCAATTGAGAGGCTTGCTCAGGGGAACTCTTCCAGAGGAGAATAAGTGCTTTTCGAATGGCCCATCGTTGTGAGGGGAATCGTATCACCCAAAGCCAATGTTCGTTTATATTGTCTCTCAAGCTCAGCGATTGAAGAAGCTTGTTGGGGAGGGAAGGTACAGGTAGCCAACTCGTTTCAACTTGTAAAATGGAAGTACCTTTTTCAGGTGTGATGTATCGACACATCAAAAAAATGATCAGGAAATAGGGCAACTGTAAAAAAAACAAGAAGTGAATAAGGC
>JALTMC010000027.1:0-1338 GCA_027005175.1 Myxococcales bacterium | reverse complement strand
AATAAGGCATAATAAAAGAGTAAGTCCATTTGTTGGTTCGTCAGCGATAAAGGCATAGCTCATGGAAAAAATAAAACTAAGCGTAATCCAAGACCGCACAGCTGGTCTTGTTAGTGATGGAATTGAAAGTATGAAGCCTAATAATATAGATAGTGCAAGTAGGAAAGGATCGTGGGATTGTATGGATGGGACTATTTTATGGAGTATGTTTCGTGATGTGATTGATATGAATAGCGCTGCAGCAACTCCTAAATACAAACCAGAAACAGCACCACCTATGATACTGCTCTCGCTTGTTGTAAGGGTAAATAAGATGAATAAAGATATTACAACCTGGAGCAAATACAGCCACAAGGCTGTCGGTAGCAGATCCAGGTGAACATGTCCAAGGATAAATAAACCCAAGTGATTAGCGCCTTCAATCCTTACGTGGAATGTCAATGTGGTCAGGAATAAGGTTAGTATTCCTGTGAAAAACAGGTGACATGCCACAAGTTGGCGAAGAGGCTGAAACTTCATCAACAGCATAACCTGCGACCCATGAGAAAGAGGTTGCTCTTCTCTGAAATCTGCTTGGATGAGAGTATAGAGAGAGCGTGGCCTCAGAAAAACAGTTCGAAGCAACCAGATGTAGTCAGAAATTCGATACCATCGAAGCTTATAGAGACGTAGTGAGTCTTTCTTCAAAAATCTATATGGTACTTTATGATTGTTCATTGATGAACTACCTTCTGTTCTCTGCTTCTTTGAATATTTTTACAATATCGCCTTCTTTGCCTTTTTTAGCTGAACTTCCAGCTACTGTGGAAGAGGTCGAAAGCTGGACACCTGTCCCTGCTAAGAGAAAAATAAGGCCACCAAAAATAGGCGAGCCATACAGTATGGCAAGCAGTGATATGAGTAGACCCCAATAAAGAAAACTCTCGAATTTTTGCATAAGTGTTTCTTTTTCTTGGCTTATTGGGAGAGATTTGATGGTCTGCCATGTATCCCAAAATAGATATGCTCCTACCGCAAACATTGCTAAACCACTAACCCATTTGATGATAAGGGTTATCTTGTCAGGGCCTGACAGTCCCAGGTTTTTAGCAATTGTCGCCCAAAATCCCGTTCCAGGGTGGGCAGTTGCCCCTGTTCGAAGACCAACAGTTGAAAAAGTTCCTCCAGCCGCCACAATCAGCCCCCCCGACTTGCCCCCGCTGATCCGGTAGGCAGCGGCTCCTGTAACTTCATCGTGAACAATGTAGCCCACTCCCTTCCAGCCATCTTTCGTCATCTGCCGGGCGGGTGTCACGACAACTTTGCTCGCATGGACTGCATTCTTGATAGACTCCAAGG
>JALTMC010000026.1 GCA_027005175.1 Myxococcales bacterium | reverse complement strand
TTGTCTTTTGCCATGCCAGGCCTGTCTGCCCCCCCGTTTGAAAGGTTAATCCCGCTTCGGCTGTGGACTGGAAGAGGCTGTGTTCCCAGGCTTGCTGAAAGCCTGTATCTGCTACAAACTCTCCTAAAAATCCCTTACGTTGCCAGAGTCTGTTGGTAAATCCAACCAAGCATTTGCTGTGAGTTCCATAGCGTAGCTCACGGATCAACCTTCGCAAGCTATCCGAAAGGTCGAGTGATAGCTTCATCTTTCGGACGGTTGAGAAAGGAGCGGTTACAATGACGGCGTCTACAGCTCTTTCATGGCCCTTGAAAAAGAGATGGTATTTTTTTCCCTTCTCCTTGACTGCGAGTAAGGGGGAGTTTGTGCGGATATGTGCCTGTATGTTGTGGGCCAGTGCCTCGATGAGTTTTTGGTTGCCTCCAGCGATCTGGTATCTCTTATCTGCTTCTCCAAAGAGATGGACCTGGCTGTCCTCGATCGTGGGTTCTTTGTGGAGAAGAGAGAGAGCCGCGACATGTTCAAGTTCACAGCCAAACTCACAGGTATAGGCGGAGGTGAGAAGTTTTCGAAGCCATGTTTGCATTGGGATATTTTGAAGGTAGCTTGCCAGAGATTGTTGTTCAAAGGTGGCAGAGCCTTTGAGTTCCTCCTCCCAAAGCGTCGCATCTGCCTTGATACGTGATGCGACCGGCTTGAAAGCCTGAGTCATCTCTTTCTCTGTGCGACGTTTGCCCTCTGCCACAAAGGCATAGGGATGAAGGTGGCTTTTGCTGTCATGCTGACGATCCAGCAGAGGGAGATGGAAGAGCTGGGCCAGATGCTGGATGTCTTTGTGGTGGCTGCTAATGAACTCTCCACCCCATTCTGCCGTGGCGCCTGATGCTACGGAGCCTTTGGCAGAGAGGATTCGTCCTCCTATGCGAGCACTGGCTTCATAGACTGTGACATCCAAGCCCTTGCGAGCTAGGGTGTGGGCTGCCGTTAAACCTGCGATGCCCGCTCCAATCACTGCGATTTGCCAGGGCTTTGTTGCGGGAGGTCTGGGGTGACCCCAAGAACGCCACAAATCATGGCCCATGACCCCTCCTGTGGCAAGCATCACGCTTGTCGGCAGTGCTGCCTTCAAGAACCGACGGCGCGTTAATGAGGGGAGGTGGTTTTCTTGCATGTTTGGAGGATTATCCGACATTATCCAAGGTCAGGTTGGACGGCGGGTTGAGTGGGAGCACCGCTGTAGTATCGCCCTTCGAACAACTCTTCGTGCTTCATGATCACACTTTGCTCTGAGACATGGGCTTGTTTGCGAACGTCACACCCATAGAGAACAACGGCGTTGGTTCCCACAGTGGATTCTTCACGAAGATGGACATGACCAAGTTTGAGGACACGATCTTCAAAGGTGTGAGCCTGGAACATACAGGCGACTGTGGCATTGTCTTCAAAGTGCAACATGTCAGGGTCAACCACTTGTGAAAAGCCACCCACAAGCAGAACATGTTTTCCGATTTTCGATCCCATCGCACGCATCCACCAGGATATGGCGAGGGTCTCATGGAAGGCTGTTAGGACGGGACGTGCATAAGCAGCCCATAACATATAGAGAAAGTCCCATTTAAAGACCCATGTCGACCAAAGTGCGTGATGTCCGGGTTTGACCTTGCCAAGCAAGATCCATTTTGCGGCCCAAACTAGGCCAGCAAAGGACCAGATCATCGCGAGACTAACGATGGGCATCGTCCCAAAGAAGAAGACAGGCCAAGGTTGGGCGTTGTAGAAACCAAGCATCGATTTGAACCACAACAACATCATCAACAGGGGCAAGACACCAAATCCAAACCGCAGGGTTTCCCAGAACAGGCGAACCACATAGCGAGTCCAGTGTGGGTGGTGTGTTAGGCTGTCATCCACCTCAACGATCTCGCGGTGGGGTAGCTCAAACATTGGATGGCCGAACCACGATGAACCTTCTTTGATTTGCTTATCATCGACAAGGGTGCACACACCGATCAGGACATCATCGGGAAGATGGGTGCCAGCAGGGATGACAGAGTGATTCCCTAGGAAGTTGTGTCTGCCAAAGGTTGTCTTTGAGCAATCCACAATGCCGCGATCGATGATCGGGCTGCCCAGGTAGATGCCATCGGCGAAGAAGGTCTCAGGTCCGATCTCGATGAGTTCAGGTACGACATCGTAGATGGTGCTTATCTCACAGTCACGACCGATTTTCATTCCGGCAAGACGCAACCAGGGAGGCCAGTACAGTGTACCACTGATGACATTTCCAGCTGCCTCCACGATACGCTGTTTCATCAGCACTATAATATAAGTGCCGCGCCATCGCGAGTAGATTCCGGGCTTGATTCGACCGAGGAGACGAACCTCCAAAGCCATCATAAACATGCCAGAGACAGCACTAAAAAGGGCGAGGCTAACCAAGATGGTGCCGACCAAATAACCCCAAACCGGTGAGAAAAGCCAACCCAACACCTTGGCGGTGCTCAGGTTCCAATAGAGGATGAAACCCACAGTCATTAGGATTCCAGGAGAGAGCGCGACCGCACCCAAGAACATGCCCACAGCGATTTGAACAAGGCCGTGTTGGATCGGGGACCAGGGCTCCTGGGGAGAGGGTTTGGCGGGTGGAGTGTTTTCGACAAAAGCACCAGGGACACCATCCCACTTTTCGTTCGCAGGGACTGTGGTGTGAGAAGGGACCAGAGTCAAGGGAGTCAGGTAGCTGTTGTCTTCCATACGACTGTAAGGAGACATCCCCGAGCGAGTTTCAAGGGTGCAGTTGTTGCCGATCTTGATCGGACCCAAAACCATCTCTTGGTTTTGGTAGTCTATCATACGCAAATTGACATCACGTCCGAGCGTGACGTTGTCACCGATTTCGAGAAGGTCCCAGGCTCCACGAAAGCTCACACCTTTGTGGATGTGGACATTCTTTCCCACTTTCGCACCTAACATACGCAAGAATATGTTTTGAAATACAGTGCCTTGAACGAGTCCCCAAGGGATACTGCCTGAGACTTTTTGTACCAACCAGTGACGTAAGAACATCATGCCCCAGACCTTGTGGCGACCGGGTTTGTAGCGACCAATAAGCAGCCACTTCATAAACACAGCCATCAAGAGTGAGAAGGGGGCAAAGGCCAGGATAAGACCACCACCGATAAGGGGTAACAAAAAGACAAACGTGACAAGACCAAAAAAGTTGGCCAGCAGAGGAAGCACGACAAAGGCACCAATATAACCCATGGCGGAGCCAAACATGACACCGTTGAAAATCCAGGCCATCTGAGCGAGGGTCACGAGTTTGGGATACCCTTTGCCCAGCCGAGGACCAACCAGTGTATCTTGACCCATACGGGACTCATTCACACACTCTGCCAGCTTGGCGACGGTGTGGGCCTGGTAGAGGTCACGCACTGTTAGGTCCAATGTCTCGGGGTGGTTGCGCAACAGGGAGATCACCTGTGCTGCAAGCACAGAGTTTCCACCCAAGTCAAAGAAGTCGTCATGGATAGAGACAATCTCTCGATCGGGGAATTGTGCGGCAAAGGCTTGTTCGATCAGAACTTCTATTTTGTTGCGAGGCTCCACTATCTCGCCGGAATGAACAACGCTGAACTCCATCTCCGGGAGAGCTTTGCGATCCAACTTGCCTGAGCTATTGAAAGGTAACTCTGCGAGTTTCGCAAAGTGAGAGGGAACCATATAGCTGGGAAGGATCCCTTCCAGCTTTGTTTGTAATGCGTCTGTATCAGGCTCTCGATCAGAGACGACAAAAGCAACGAGCTTTTGTGAAGTGCCAGCCCCTTGTACTTTGCAAGCTGCCATTTGGATGTCTGTCAACGCACATAGATGGGCTTCGATGGATTCCAGTTCCACACGGTATCCACGTATCTTGACTTGCGTGTCGATTCGACCATGGAAAGAGTACTCTCCATGGGGCAACTTCTTTACCAAGTCTCCTGTGCGATAGATTCGACCAAAGAAGGGGTGTTCCACAAACTTCTCAGCGGTGAGCTTTGGCCGATTGAGATAGCCGCGAGCAACACCGGCACCACCGATGCACAACTCTCCGGCCTCGCCTTCAGCGACCTCATTGAGATCCTCATCGAGCACCCAGGCAGAGTTACCAGCGACAGGGACACCGATAGTGACAGGTTGATCCTGGTAAACACGACCGCGCATAACCGTGACAGTACACTCTGTGGGACCGTATGCATTTTCAAGCCAACGGTTGGGTGCCCAGTTGTTTACCAGGTCTTCCGGGAGTGCTTCCCCACCCACATAAAGTAGGCGGAGGTCGGGGAGTTCTGTGCTGGGATCGTCGCACATACACATACGCAGAAATGTAGGAGTGGGGCTGGTGACTGTGATGCGTTCTTCGCGCAGCCAGGGCACAAGGTCTGGTCCCATACGAACAACATCATCATTGAGCATGACGAGAGTTGCGCCAAAGGTGAACGCGAGATAGATCTCTTCCACAGAGGCATCAAACGAGGTTGAGGCACTCTGACCCACTCGATCCTCTGGAGTCATATCGAAATAAGAGATATTGGAGAGTGCTAAGTTGACGATGCTCTGATGCTCGATCATGACACCCTTGGGCTTACCGGTTGTACCCGAAGTATAAATGACATAACACAGATTGTTGGGTTTGATCTCGACCGGATTTACTGTGGGAGGGTGTAATGCCGTGATGTTGCTCTCAAATTGCTCCATGCAATCGATAACATCCACAACACATTCAGCATTTGTGATCGCTGAACCTTCAAGCAGATCGAAGTGCTCTGGGGAAGTCAAAACAGCAGCAGACGAAGAGTCTTCCAGGATGAAGTGGATCCGCTCCGTAGGCCAAGTTGGCTCAATACACGTATATGCGGCTCCTGCCTTCAATACGGCGAGCTGTGCAACGTAGAGATGGTGTGACCGGCGAGGAAGCAGGATCGAAACAATCTGCTCTCCTGTGATCAGAGGGGCAATGCGAAGTGCTAGCTGACTGGCGAGCCGATCGACCTCGGCATAGGTGTACTTGTATCGCTGGGGATCTTCTGCTGTTGGTGGTATCTCGATGGCAATATTGTCTGGATATCTTTGTGCACTCCGCTCAAAAATGCCATGGAGCAACTCCATTCCCTGCATGGGATGGACCTCTATATCACCATAAGAAGAAGCGGATGAGAAAGACAGTTCAACAGATCGTGGAGAATTCATTGCTTCTCGTCTCTTTGATTCCAATACGTTCCAGGAGTAATTTCGATTCTTGTCATTCAGTCAACAAGCTGAATTTAATCAATCCATCAAATTTGAGAGATAACCTCACTACTCAGACGGCAGCAGTGGTTAGAATATTCTATTCTGTGAAGTTCTTTTCTGAAGCCCACTTCTTTTCAATACCAAAAAACGACGGAAGCTCTTTGATTTTCTTGAATAATAGTACGTACATTAAACTCGAAAATTAAAAATTTTCCCCTCATCACCCATAGGCCAAGTAAAGACAGACAAACCTTCTATACAACATGTTGAAAAAAGAAAGAAGCCTCTTTCGAGGATAGGAACTCCTGAAGGAAGGGCATATGTATGGAAGTCTACACCCGTGTTGATGGGTTCCCTGAGCCCGCTACTTGCTCTCTACTCGCCTCGATAGCCCCGTGTCTGTTTTGTCAGGTTTGTTTTGGTGACTACCTGATCTCCACTCGCAGCTTTCTTTTTTTTCCTCGGTGGAGGATGTTGATAAGGAAGGTTGTCTGTCGGCGAAGAGCGAAATAAGCGAGCATCACCTGAGGCATAGAGAGAAGCTTGTAGTGGTTCACTGCCGTGATGATGTCCCCACGACGAAAACCCACTCGGCGAATAACAGAACGTCTCGACAGATACGTCAATCGAAACCCTACCATCTGTCCAGAGCGTGAATGGGGAACGAGCCCAACCTGCTCGGACAACAAATCCAAACGACTCTGGTAGTAACTCACAACCTTTTGTGGCACTCTGTAATGCCAGCGACTCACTCGCCGTATCTGACGAGCCATCCTCGAATGCCTTTTTCGCCGCGAACGCTCCTCTCTATAACGACGGTGCCTACGATGGCTACGGTGCCTACGGTGCCTACGGTGCCTACGGTGCCTACGGTGCCTACGGTGCCTACGATGGCTATGGTGCCTACGGTGCCTACGGTGCCTACGATGGCTATGGTGCCTACGATGTCTGCGACGTGTTTGGTACTTCCGACGTGTTCGGTACTTCTGATGTTCTCGGCGTTTCCGACGTGCTCGGTATCTGCGGTAGTGACGACCTATACGATATCTACGACGTGTTCTGCCTTTGCGATAACGGTAGAACTTCCGACGTGTTCGGTGTGTCCGGCGTCTGTGATGAGTTTGGTGACGCCATTGTTTGTGTCTGTAACGCCTCTTTCTTTTGAGGTTCGGGTTGTCCCTTTGGGTTTGACATTTTTTGTAGCGTCGCCTGTTACGAGCGGGCCGTCGGCGTTTGGCCTGGTTTGGAGAAGTGATTCGTTTGGCAGAGGATGTTGATGTTTGTGCGAACGTTGTTGAAAGAGGTAGGGGCAGCCAGAGCGTCATCACAGTCATCGGGAGGAGTCTACAAAAGAGTCTCGGCATCTTTGTGGTTGAGGGAGAGTTTTGTCTCATCAGAAATCCTTGTTGCCTTGTTGAGAAGTGGGCTACTCTTCTTTGAATGCGAATGAAGTCCTGTGATGTCAAGCATTTCATGGGTTATTCCATGATGATGGAGACTCCATCGGCCCTTTGAGGCGGTATGATATCTATCGTCTCCTGTCTCCTTGTGGGGTCTGGGTTGGTCTGGAAGATGTGAACGGGCTCACACCCTTGGAAAATCATTTTTCTTGCGTGAGTGGTTGAGCGATCGGTTGGTCGCTGGCCTACAACCGGACGAACGGTGGACTGTGGAGTGTTGTGATGCGTAGAGGGTCGTTGGTGATATCGCCAACTGGGTGTGATTTTTAGGGAATCATGCTTATAGTAAGAGAAGAGAAGAGGTACAGTTCTTTCTGTGGAGGTATTTTTGATGGCGCATGAGCCCAATCGTTGTTCTGGTTGTTGGCGCAGTCTTCCAAGATTGGAAGGAGGCCAGACCCCGAACTTTTGTCCACACTGTCAGTTCCCCCTCAAGCCTGTGGCGGGCTTGTATCATCTGGATTCTAAACTTGGAGCAGGTGCGTTTGGGACAGTCTATCGCAGCACTCACGTTGTGTATGGCACGACGCATGCTGTGAAAATTATGCGTTGGGATGTGGTGGAAGAAGTTGCCCCTGATTACTGGGGCAGAAAGCAAAAGCTCGACAAGCAAAGAGAGTTTGAGCAACGTTTTCAACAAGAAGTGAAGTTGACCACAGAGCTGGCTGAGGAGAGTTGGCATATCGTTCGTATTGACAGCGCAGGAAGTGATCCTGTTCACGGCTTGTACTATGT
The DNA here is from genome assembly GCA_027005175.1 of Myxococcales bacterium. Classification (GTDB taxonomy): domain Bacteria; phylum Myxococcota_C; class UBA6777; order UBA6777; family UBA6777; genus M3003. Next base: position 1,000 of record JALTMC010000026.1, on the reverse strand, counting down.
GATGGAGCTGCTAGAAGGGGCACCGCTGAATCAGTTTGTGGCGCAGTGGCCAGCGATGTCGCGGCGGATCGCATTTTCGGTGATGGAGCAGGTATGTCTGGCTGTTGCAGCCGCCCATAACAAGGGTGTGATTCATCGCGATCTTAAACCCGAGAATATCATCCTGCTTCAGCAAGAAGACCAAGGGCGATTTGTGAAAATTCTCGACTTTGGCATCGCCAAAGTTCTCGGTGAACAAGAGATGAATCTTACATCGAGACCTGTGGGAACACCCCTGTATATGGCACCAGAGCAGTGTGCCAATAAGAAGGTTGACCAGCGCACTGACATCTATGCTTTGGGCTGCTTGTTTTACCATTTGATGACAGGTCATCCTCCGTTTGACTCTCATCTGGAAATACCTCAGTTGATGCTCAATCATATCCAGAATATGCCTCCTCTTATGACAGAGCGCTGCCCTGAACTCCATATCCCACCCGGTCTGGAGCGTGTTGTGATGCGTGCTCTGGCAAAGGACCCCGAGGCTCGTTATTCCCGTGTTGAGGAGTTTTGGGCTGCCATTCATCCCTTCTCTTCATGGCAAGCAGAAGCTCATCCTTCTCAGGGGGTGACCGGTGCTGACACGATCGTCACGGTTTCATCCGTACCTGAGCCTGTTTACGAGGTCCCTCAAGAAGAGCCCTCTTTGGGCTGGTCTATGGGCGACTCTTCCTGGAATCTCTCTCCTGAACTTTCGGACTCCGATGTCTTGTGGGACGAGCGTCATTTCCAACGCTCCCGGTTTGGGTGGGGGGGCTTTGGCTTTGTCTTTGTTGCGATCTTGTTGACAGGCTTGTGGTGGGTGGGAAACCGAAACATCCCACATGTCGGGATCTCTTCATCAGGCTCGCGTTCCGGCTCTTCTCCCTCGGGCTCAGCCATCCTTGTCCCCAAAAACAAACAATCCCTCTCCACAAGAAACTCCTCTTTGGCTTCTCAACCTGGAACACGGCGGCCTCAC
>JALTMC010000025.1 GCA_027005175.1 Myxococcales bacterium | reverse complement strand
CCTCGAATGCGTATGTTCTCGACTCGTAAAGATGCTTTTGTGCCCTCCTTGGCCACGCTGTTGGGGCGAGTCTATGAGTCATTTCTTGTGAACCCCAGCCCACTTAAATGGTTCTTCCCTCGTGGATTCTTACACAACAGTGGCCTGCGTGAGTTGTATGGATATCACTCCCTTCCGATCAAGAAAAAGGCTCCCAATGCGGCCTGGTCGCGGGATGAAAGAGAGTCCTTGCAATTTTTTCTCAAGAGAGTTCGAGCTGCAAAGGAACCCTTCTTTGCAACCTATTGGAGCTTTATCGCTCACTGGCCTTATCCTGACTACGGACCCAAAACACATGTATTTCACAACACACGCCGGAGTATTCATCGCTATTACAATAATTTGTCTCTGATGGACCAAAACATTAAGAAGCTCTTTGAGGCTCTCAAAAAGTCAGGTCGTTTGGAGCGAACGATTGTTGTGATTACAGGGGACCACGGTGAAGCGTTTGGACAGCATCGTGGTAACTGGGCGCACTCCCGTCGTAGTTATAATGAAAACTACCAAGTGCCAGCCTTGATTTATCAGCCCAAGTTGTTTGCGCCAAGAGTCATCAACTTTCCTACCAGTCATATCGACATTATGCCCACTTTGTTGGATGCCATGCATATCCCATACAACCCCAACCTCGTTCAGGGAGAGTCTCTTTGGCAAACTCGCCTTCGCCGTCGCTATATCTTTCTTTATGGAAATGAAAATACCCTTTCCACCGTGAGTTATGCCGGAATAAAGTTACAGTATTCTTTCAAATACAAAAAATGCTGGGTCTATAACCTCAAGGAAGACCCCTTGGAAAAACAACGGCTCTCCTGCCGCCCTCACTCTGTTCAACGCAGGGCTACGCTATTGTTTCACCGATACCAATACAACATCCTCGAACAATACAACCGATCAAGCCGAGGAAGGCACTCTTTTTTTGGAGCCAAACACCCGAAACTCTGAGTGACCCTTTTCAAACAATCTATCGTAAATCAAATTCTTCTCTGTTGTGACATTCTCATGTCTCGCTTTGCTCTTTGAGGAAGAGTGTCGTAAAAGGCGCGATATGGTATATATCGCAGCGTACACAAGAGACCCGCTCCGAAAGATACAATAAAGGATCTTTTCATGTTTATACGATTCCCCGTTCTTCTGCTCTGGAACCTCTTGCGAAACCTGGTACGGTTCCCCTTTGTTTTGCTTCAAGCTATCTTACAAGTTGTCTTTGGCTTGTTTGTCAAAGACAAGAAACAGTACATCCGACTGGAAATTCGAAAGGGCCTTCCTTATTGGGAAAGATCTTCGATTCTTCAGTGGTTTCAATCAGAGCCCTCTGATCTGACAATGGATCAATGGCGCGACCTCCTTAAGAAATTAGGTACGAAAAAAAATATCGAAGGGATGGTTCTGGAAATCCGTGAATTACACGCAGGTTGGCCTGTTCTGGATGAATTTCGGACAATGCTTCTCGCCTATCGAGAGCAAGGTAAAAGGGTGGTTCTGTACCCTCATCAGTTGACCACTGCTGAATATTATCTGGCCACAGGTGCCGACAAACTTCTTATCTCTCCTGCAACTCCTGTGATGCTGAACTCTCCAGCGTTTCAGTCTTTTTTCTTTGGTGCAATTCTCAAGGAAGTAGGTGTTTCTTTTGATGTGCAGCGCATGGGCGCACACAAAAATGCTCCTGAAAACATGACGCGAGCCTTCCCTTCTCCCACCTATCGCGGTGATTTATACGAACTACTCTTCGGATTTACGCAACATATGTTTACCGAAATGGCAAAGGGACGGGACGATGATCCTGACCGGCTTCGTCAGATCTTTGCTTGGGGCGTCTTCTCCCCAGAAGAAGCTTTACAACACGAACTTATTGATGCGATCCGGTTTTCAGAACGTCTCATTGAATACCTTAAAGCCGAAGAACCCGATACCTTTGTTTATCCCGAACACCCACAAGCACCACCGAAAGAAGAGAACCCAGAAGAAAATTCCGGACCTTCCACTTCAAGTACTGAGTTGAGAGAATCGGAAACAGCGGAAACAGCGGATTCGGAAGCAGCGGAA